>CAKZKB010000322.1 GCA_937121005.1 uncultured cyanobacterium
CGTTCGGCAATAAAATAGCTGTTGGCATCCCATTGGGTGGTCGCGCGATCGACCAAGATCGCCACCTCTTCAACTGTGTCAGAAGGGAACTCCGGCAAGCGATCGCTTCGAGAAAAGAGGGCGACAGGATCTTCAGCCTTGAGTACCGCTTGCCAGCCGGGAAAGGGCATAAATGACACATTCGCAGGCATTTCTACAATAGCGAAAGGCTCTTTAACTTCTAGTTTGGGAATCGCAATCAAGCGCTCGATCGACAGGGGTAACGTCCCGGCGATCGCTACGATGCGTGGCAATTCTTCTTCTAATTCTAACCGATAAACGGGCAGTAAGGGAGCCGTTTTCGAGGGAACGACGGTAAAATCGCTGAGGAGTTTCTCGACTCGTTCTCGTGCCGTTTGACTTTGGGCAAATTTTAAGCCTTTGGCAATTAAACGCGATCGATCTTGTAAGTCTCGTTTGCTGCGGGCGAGCTTCCAACATTGATAGGCGATCGCATCGCGCGGTTGTGTCGAAAAGCCTTCGGGAACCCGCGACAAACGGGAGAAGGTTTTCATCGCTTTCGCCAATTCTTTGGCTTCGTCGGCGGTGAGATTTTTCTCTTTGGCGAGTTGGGCGGCGGCGACGCGACGATCGCGATCGAGGACGCGAAATTCGTACAGTACGTCGCTGCGCGGCCCGGTATAATAGGTTTTAATCTCTTCGGCGACGTTGGCTTCGACTAACGTTTCGTACACGCGAGCCCCAACGATGACCAAGTTTTGATAAACCGCTTCGATCCCCGTCTCTTCAAAAATGCCTTGGTTGGTGTAACCGCCTTTTTGCAGTTGTTCGCAGGCGTGCCCCCAGTCGATCCAGTTTCCTTGTTTTTGCCGCAGCGATCGTAGCAGTTCGTCGGCTCGTTCTGGAGAGAGGGGTTCGTTCATCTAGCGTAAAGAGGATATCAAAGACGATCGCGCTTTATAGCTTAATCGATATCGGCGATCGAAGTCAAGACGCGATACCGCCTCTGGCGCGATCGCTCGTATCGCCCTTCTCAAGCGGTATTGGCCGCGATCGGGCAATTAATTTTCTTCTCCTCCTTGCCAAAAAGGGTCTTGCTCGGTTATGATAGTAAATCGCGCGGCGGGCGTAGCCAAGTGGTTAAGGCAGTGGATTGTGGTTCCACCATTCGCCGGTTCAATTCCGGTCGTCCGCCCTTGTTTCAATATTCCGCAGTCACGACTTCTTTAGATCTGCTACCCGAAGTTCGGATCCCGAAATCCGATCGCGATTTTCCACCTTCGCCAGTCTGCGAGTCAACCCATGGGAGAAGACGATAAGTGCTACAGTTGTGGCGCACAGGAGTTCGAGGAACGCCATATCAACTATCTGTACAGCCATAAGGGGAAATATTTACTCGTACCCGATACGCCTGTTGAAGTGTGCGCGAGTTGCGGTATGATGTACTGTGGTGCGGTTATTGAAGATATCGAGGAACAGTTTTTCGCGATTCACGACGATCGCGCCAAGACGGACAATTATATTTCAGTTCCGGTTAAGGCTTATACCAATTTCCAGAACTAATCCAGCAGATGAGAATGTCCCTGTAGGGGCAAACGGCGTTTGCCCAATTTGAAGTATAGCACGGTTTTCGGACAATGATGTTATCCAAACGATCGCCCATCTAACTTCCGATAGATGCAGCCATGGCGATTTGGGTCTTTCCTAATAAAAGAGAGTCCTATGGTGCGCTACTGTAATGAGCGATTCTACCGAAATCGGCACGATCGCCTCTCTACGGGGAAGCGTCATCGAAGTCGAGTTTTCGCCACCCCTACCGCCGATCCATACCCGTTTGCTG
>CAKZKB010000323.1 GCA_937121005.1 uncultured cyanobacterium
CAATGCTACAATCTGATACACCCAGGCGGGCGAAGCATTCACCATGTTTATTTATCGGTAGAATCGTTCGTTAACTTGCGTGAATGCTTAGCCCCTACAAAAGACATCTCGATCTGTCGCATCAATCCTGGAAATTGGTATAACCCAAATTTTAATCTTCCATGCCGGATTTTGCTGCATCCTAGAGAATGTTTTCTAACCCGTAAACCAGCGATTTCAACTCGGTTACTTTTCGCACTGCGAGTAACACGCCGGGCATATAACAAGCGCGATCGCTGGTGTCGTGACGCAGGGTATAAATTTGTCCGGCTGCCCCAAAAATCACTTCTTGGTGGGCAATTAACCCCGGTAAGCGAATGCTGTGAATGGGGATGTTTCCTTCACCAGTACCGCCGCGCGATCCTTCTATTTTTTCCGTTTCTTCGACGCTAGGGGGATTGAATTCTTTACCCAAACTGGCTAGCATTTGTGCGGTTTTGACGGCCGTTCCACTGGGTGCGTCTGCTTTTTGATTGTGGTGCAGTTCTATAATTTCCACGTGGTCGAAATATTGCGATGCGCGGATGGCGGCTTCTTGCAACAATACCATGCCAATGGAGAAGTTAGGAACGATTAAGCATCCCGTACTGGCTTTGTCGGCGAACTCGGCTAAATCTTGAATTTGTGACGCACTCAATCCCGTCGTTCCTACTACCGGACGCACGCCGTAAGCGATCGCTGCCCGCACGTTTTCGTAGACCGAACTGGGGTGCGTAAAGTCTACCATGACCCCTTGTTCTTTCTCTTGGGTTGCCATCACCAACGTACTTTGTAAGTCGCTGAGAATTGGCACTTCCACTGCCCCACAGCCGGCCATTTCGCCTGCATCTTGCCCTTGTAATTGGGGGTTGAGATCGATCGCCCCAATCAACGTCATGTCTTCTGCTGCCGCGATCGCCTTGATGACTTCGCGACCCATTTTACCACCCGCACCGTTGACTACAACGGGAATTGTCGAACTTGCCATAAATCAATTTTGGATTTTAGATTAGTAGGTTGGTTTGACCCTAGGAAACCCAACGATCGACCGAGATAGTCGCCTTCCTCCACTTCAAGAAGTGTAAGCATTCAATTGGTTTCCCCCTCGTAGCGTCCCTCCGGGGCGCTACGAACTGTGGAGGCTCCGCCTCCATTTTACACGAGGCAGAGCCTCTAGAATAGCATTCCCTGGCAGAGCCAGGGAACGAGGGAAGAAGTTTAAAAGCAGGGGTAGGCACGGGGGCGCTACCCCTACATTTTACCCTACACTGAGGCTAAAATATCTTTCGCGTGAGATTCGGTATTCACTTTATCGAAAACCTTGGAGATTTTGCCTTCAGCATCGATAATGTAGGTGACGCGCTTGGCGTAGCCGCCGCCTTCGACATCGTAGGCTTTGGTAATCGCACCGTCCGTATCGGCGAGCAATTTGAACGGCAAACCGTATTTTTCGGTAAACTGTTTGTGGGAGGCTTCGTCATCCATGCTGACACCCAAGACAACAATATCTTTGCCTTGGTACTCGGCGTAAGCATCGCGGAAGCCTTGGGCTTCTTTGGTGCAACCGGGGGTGTCGTCTTTCGGGTAGAAGTACAAGACCACAATTTTACCGCGAAAGTCGGACAGTTTCACGGTTTCGCCGATAGTATCTTTGACTGTGAAGTCCGGGGCGACAGTTCCTTCGGATAGAGTCATGGGTTAACCTCCTTACTGTATTCCTATTTTGATATCTTACCATCATGGACGCTTCGCAAACTTACGAATTTACGATCGCCAACGGGGTGCGCTTGCACTACGTCGCCGAAGGCAGCGGCCCGTTAATGTTAATGTTACACGGATTTCCAGAGTTTTGGTATTCTTGGCGGTATCAAATCCCCGAATTCGCCAAAGATTATCGCGTTGTCGCCCTCGACTTGCGCGGTTACAACGAAAGTGGGAAGCCGAAAAATCCCTCGGCTTATCAAATGTCGGTATTGGTTGATGATATTCGTGCGGTTATCGAGTCGTTGGGATACGATCGCGCTATTTTAGTGGGGCACGATTGGGGCGGGGCCATCGCTTGGAATGTGGCCTATGCGTACCCCAGTCTCATCGAAAAACTGATCGTTCTCAATATTCCCCATCCTGCCAAATTCTCCGAAGGAATGCAATCGATCGACCAGCTACAAAAAAGCTGGTATGTGTTGGCGTTCCAGATTCCCGGTTTGCCAGAATTGCTGCTACAATGGGACGACTATCGGGCGATCGAGTCGATTTTTGTCGAGACGGCGGCGAACCCCAATGTCTTTTCGGCAGCCGATATCGAAGCGTATAAAAATGCGGCTGCCAAGCGAGGCGCGATCGCGGCCATGTTAAGTTACTACCGTCAGATTTTTCCCAATTTGTTTGAAGAACGAGAGTGGGGCATTTTGCAAGTGCCGACGCTGATGGTATGGGGCGAAAAAGATACGGCGTTGGGCAAGGAATTGACATTCGGCACGGATGTTTACGTGCGCGATTTTCAGGTTCGCTATATCCCGGATGTCGGACATTGGGTACAGCAAGAAGCCCCAGAATTGGTCAATGAATATATGCGCGAATTCGTAACTATTCAGGTAGCCTAGTATATAGCAATCCTCGAAAAGATGAGGTACGATCGCTTGGGACGAATCCCAGTCGTAGCAAGGGTTTTGCCGTACCGCACCTTATTGGGAAACGCTATAAACTGGTGTAGAAACCCGGTTTCTTGCTTATTGCCAGACAAAATTCGAGTTTATCCTTTCAGAAACCGGGTTTCTTGTGCAACCTGAATACTGACGCAAGTTTCTCGACGATCGCGCCACCGAAACCATTTAACCTCTGTAACTATACCGAAAAGGGTTGCCAAGCCTTGCCCCGATAACCGAAGTCAAAGCGATCGCCATGGAGAATTTCAGCCAAAATTTCGAGGGAATCGACCAAACGCGGCCCCGGACGGTTAAAATATTGATTGCCATCGGTGATGTAAACTTTACCATTGCCAACGGCAGTTAATTCCTGCCAAGGATGACGGCGGGCAAACTGTTCGGCATCGTTGCGAGTTCGATCGCGATCGTAACCGCAGGGCATAAATATAATAACATCGGGCTCGGCGGTTTTTAACTCCTCCCAACTCATCCAGGGCGAATGTTCTCCCACTGTGCCAAAGATCGCCTTTCCTCCGGCGAGTTCGATGAGTTCGGGCACCCAATTTCCCGCCGCCATTAGCGGATCTGTCCACTCGATCGCGGCGACGCGAGGACGATCGCGATCGGGTAGATCTTGCGTTTTTTCCTGACAAGTTTGGACGCGAGACTTTAAATTTGCGATCGCGGTTTTGCCATCAACATTTACAAGATTGGCGACGTTTGCAATGTCAGCGAAAACCTCATCTAAACGACTCGGTTGCAGAGAAATAATTTGCGGCGAAACCCCCGTCAAACTGGCGACGGCGCGTTCGACATCTGCCAAACTCACCGCACAGACTTCGCACTGCGCCTGGGTGAGAATATGCGTCGGTTTGAGGGTTTCTAAGACCTCAGTTTTGACGCGATAGACGCTGAGTGCGGAATGCAGAACTTCCGTCACGCGATCGTGGATTTCCTTGCTGGTTCCTTGGGGATCGAATTTGGGTTCGGTACAAACGGGTAGGGTTTCTACCTGTTGCGGGTAGTCGCATTCGTGCGATCGTCCCACCAGGCGATCGATTTGTCCCAATGTGGCGACAATTTCGGTGGCGCTGGGGAGTAAGGAAACAATTTTTGTAGGAGAATTAGACATGGTTTGTATAAATCTATGGGCAGAATTTCTGCATCTTTAGCTTCATTTTAGCACTTTAACCTTCGGCGCGATCGCTTTGGAAACGGGACTGAAATATGTGCCGAGGGTGGTAATGTAATCTCATGCCCTTTCCCTTCACCTTAAGTTTATTCATGTTGGTTTTGTAGTAGGGGCGATTCGCGAATCGCCCCTACTATGTGGAACGATCGCATCAAAAAATGTAGGGGTAGCGCCCCCGTGCCTACCCCCTTCCCATGTTCCATTGTAGGGCGATCGCTTCCCAGTCAACAAAGTTTATATGCGCCTATAGGGGTCACACCCCCCAGTCGCTACGCTCCAATTCAAAATTCAGAATTCAGAATTAAAAATGAAGAGGATCCCCCTTTTTTGAATTTTGAACTTTGAATTCTGAAGGAGGGTATTGCCTCTACAATGAATTGTACGATCGTACCACAGAAAAATTAGAGAGTTGGTGGAAAGATGCGATCCAAATCCACCTTGATATCGGAAAAACCGGGAAGCGATACTGTTTCTCCAGGGAAGAAAACCTGTCGCGATCGATAGTTTTTGACTTCCGGTAGGGGATCGCTGTACAATTTCAAACAGCGATCGACTAGGTTAAAAATCCAGTAGTCCGATATACCATGTTCGGCATAAAGCTGGAGTTTAGTTTCGCGATCGTAACTCAACGTTGTCTCTGAAATTTCTACCAACAACAAAACATCTTTAGGGTGAGGATGAGTCGATAAGTATTTGTCTTGGCGATCGCGAAGAATTGTAACATCCGGTTCGGGTTCGCTGTCATTCGAGAGGACAATCGGTTCTTGAGAACGGACGATCGCGCGACCTTGAAGCCCGATAATTAACAATTCGATTAAAGATGTGCTGCAAACCGAATGAGGCGTTTTCTTGGCAGCCATCTTGACAATTTCACCTCGAATCAATTCCACTCGTTCTTCCGGGGAAAAGAATCCCAACTCACTTAAGCGATGGTACTCTTGACGGCTAAAGCGTTTGGTGGTGACAGCACTCATCGTATCCCCTCATTCGAGCCTGCATTGCTTTATTTTACCACATTGAGAGAAGTTCGCACGTTTGTAGGGGGAGCGCCCCCGTGCCTACCCCATTACCATGAAGATATTGGTTTTATTGTAGGGGCAAACGGCGTTTGCCCTATCCGAAAATTGCCATACTTTGAGATAATTTTGCTACAGATGTAGCGTGAAACTAGGGCGAATGCCATTCGCCCCTACAGAGATCGGTGATATTATTTCTAAAAATGGGAGGGGAAAGATAGGATTACCGCAACGCGATCGCCCCTTCATTGCCCACCAAAACCGATCGCCACGTCCGGTAGCCCGCCGCCGTTAAATGCACCCCGTCAGTGGTAAAATCGGCTCGCATATCGCCACGTTCGTCGCCAAACCAAGCGTGTAAATCGAGAAATACCGCCCCCTCTTCTCGAGCGATCGCCTCCAATTCCCGGTTCAGATAGCGAATGCGATCGTTAGAAAAATCCGGCGATCGCGTGGGTAAAATCGACTGTAAAAATACCTGCGTGTGGGGCGACTCCTGCCGAAACCGATACAAAATTTCGCGCAAATTGCCGAGAATTTCCTCATCGCTAAACCCGCGCTTCAAATCGTTAATCCCCGCCATCAAATACACCGTATCTGGTTGCGTTTGCGTCACCACCGACAACCGTTGCAAAATCCCCCCCGTCGTGTCTCCAGAAATGCCTTGATTTAACCACAGGCGATCGCCCGGTAAATTCGCATGAGGGAACCACAAACTAATTGAGTCCCCCAACACCACCGACAGGCGGTTCGATCCCCGGCCCGTACTCACCGCCCGCGCCTCGGCCGCGAGTAACTGCTGCCATTCCTCGTAAGTGGGCTGGCGGCTGGCATCGATCCACTCTGAAGCAAAACTGCGACTCGCCAACCGGGTGTAGAGTTGACCCGATCGCAGGGCCGCCACCCTCTGGGCGAACAGTTGCGGCCCGGAAGCGGGGCCGGACAGCACCGGAACGGGTGGGGAAACGGGCTCGAACTCCGGCGGGGCCACAGGGATCTTGGGCTTCACGCGCACCGTCGATCGCGCTGCATAGTCGGAACGGGAACTCGGCGTGACTGGGACTTCCGGGGTGTCCGGCGGGGGAACGGCGGGAAGACCAGCCAGGAGGCTGACGGCCAGGAAGCAGGGATCGCTCATAATTAATATCGGGATATTGGCTCTCGGGGGCGGGCTGCCCCTTCCCTGTACGGGCCGCGATCGCCTCAGTCGGGACGCAAGCGCACGAGTTTCTTTAACTTTTTTGAAGTTCGATGACGATCTTGACGTGCGATCGCCCTTGGCCCCGTAAAATAAGAGCTTAAGTTCCGCTATAGATTTGTTAAGAGAGGAAATTATGGCCGATCCCCGCAATACCGAAGTGATTCGCCCCTACAACGGCGATCCCTTCGTGGGTCATCTGTCCACCCCCATTAGTGATTCTGCCTTTACTCGCAACTTCATCGGCAACTTGCCGGCCTACCGCAAGGGACTTTCTCCCCTCCTGCGAGGTCTGGAAATCGGCATGGCTCACGGTTACTTTATCATCGGCCCCGAGACTAAACTCGGGCCCCTGCGCGATTCCGACATTCCTGCCATGGGCGGCTTGATTACCGGGATGACCTTAATCTTAATCGCCACTGCCTGCCTGTCCGTTTACGGCTTGGTTTCTTTCCAGGGTGAGAGCTCTGAAAGTAGCGACTCGTTGCAAACCTCTGAAGGTTGGAGTCAGTTGGCGGCAGGCTTCTTCGTCGGTGGTATGGGTGGAGCCTTCGTGGCCTACTTCTTGCTGTCCAACTTCGATGTGGTCGATGCCATCTTTCGCGGTTTAGTGAATAACTAATCCCCGCGATCGCGACTTTTTTCTGTTGTCATTCCAATTAGGAGATTCTCGACATGACTGGCGCTTACGCAGCTTCCTACCTTCCCTGGATTCTCATTCCCGTCGTCTGCTGGCTGATGCCTGTAGTAGTGATGGGACTGCTGTTTATCTACATTGAAAGCGAAGCCTAATTCAACGGTTTCTATCTCTCATTCTCAAGCCCCTCTCCCTGGAAAGGAAGAGGGGTTTGAGGTCATTTCAATTTTGGATTTTGTGGAAAGTTGGGGGCGTAGATTATCTTCCCCATCCCCCTAATCCCCTAAACCCCTAATCCCCAAACTCCCCCTCCTCCATAGGCGCGATCGCGGCTCCGTCGAAGAGTTTTTGTAAGCCCGAAACCACAATGCGATCGCCTGTTTCTAAACCTTCGGCAATCTCAGTGCGATCGCCCGCGACAATTCCCAATTCCACGTAACGTTGCTCCACCGTTAGCGGTTCGCCATCCTGGACGACATAGACGAAACGGCGTTCCCCTTGGAAGGTAATGGCATTGGTAGGGACAACAACTGCACCCGGACGATCGCGCCAAATCACCTCGGCCCGCACGAACTGACCGTCGAGCAAACTGCCATCAGGATTGTCAAAAGTCGCCTTGACTAACACCGTTTGCGACTCGGCGTTGATTTGAGGAGAAATAAAGTTAATCGTCCCTTCTGCGAGCTCGTCGCCGTCAGCACTAATTAACGCCACATTCGTTCCCAAACGCAACTCCGGCAACCGTTCTAAAGGAATTTGCAGGCGCACGTCCAAAGAATTATTTTCCGTGAGGCTAGCAAAGCGATCGCCCTCTTGTAAATAGTCCCCGACTTTGACAGTAATATCGCCTAAAGTCCCCGAAAATGGAGCCCGAATGGCAGTATCGGCCACCGCCACTTCTAGCGCATTCACCCGCGATCGCGCCGCTTCCACATCAGCTTGCGCCCGATCGATTTCCTCGGGACGAGCTCCGGTTTCGGCTTCGGCGAGTTCGGCTTCGGCCTCAGCCAGTTCGCCCTCGCGACGGGAAACTGCTGCCTCCGCCTGGGCAATTTCTTCGCTTCTAAACCCGCTTTCTTCCCGTTCTAGGCGCGATCGCGCTTCGGCGGCGGCGGCCTCTTGTTGGCGCAAATTGGCTGCGGCCTGGCGTTCTTCGTCGATGGCTCGATCTAACTGGTTGCGGGCAATTGCGCCTTCACGCTCGAGTTGGCGAGCCCGTTCGGCCTCCGTGCGAGCCAGATCCAGACGCGATCGCGCTTCTTCCACATCCGCTAGTGCCCGGTTGTAGGCGGCTTCGGCTGCACTGATATCTTCCGGGCGACTCCCCGATCGCAACTCTTGCAACCGCGCCCGTTCCTCTTCTAAATTCGCTTCAGCTTGAGCCACCCGCGCCCGCGCCCCTTGGATATCTTCGATGCGGTTCCCCGCTTCCAACTCAGCCAGTTGCGCCCGTTCCCGGCGCAAGTTGGCCTCGGCTTGTTCGACATCCGATCGCGCTTCCCGTGCGTCGAGACGGGCCAAAATTTCCCCTTCGCTCACAAAGTCGCCCTCGCGCACAAAAATTTCGACCACTTGTCCGTCGGTTTCGGCCCGCAAAACTGCCGTGCGATCGGCTTCCAATGTCCCCACAAATTCCGATGTTTCTTCTAGCGTCGTGGTTTCGACGGGGGCAATTTCAACAGGCGTGGCTTGCTGTTGCTGCTGCTCGGTCGGGGCTTGGTCTTGGCGCGATCGCCACCATTGCCAACCAAAACCTACTCCCGCCGCTAGCAGCAGCACGGCCAAAACGGCTCGCCAGTCGAAAGGTTTTTTCGGCCGCAGCGAGGAGCGATCGCGATCGTCTTTTTCTTCTTTTTCTACCATCTCCGGTAATTCAGACGGTAGGGGTTCTGTTTCTGGAGGTGCGGTGGTTGGGCGTTCCATCTTAGGTATTAGGTATTAGGTATTAGGTTTTAGGGATTAGGTTTTAGGTATTAGGTTTTGACTCGTAACTGGTAACGGCATACTGGTC
>CAKZKB010000324.1 GCA_937121005.1 uncultured cyanobacterium
TTAGGGGATTGGGGGGAAGTCAGTGACCAGTGTTCAGTGACCAGTGACCAGTTTTAAGATGGGGGTTTGGGGGTTTGGGGAATTAGGGGGAATACAACTTCGCACCTCGTACCTCATACCTCATACCTCATACCTCATACCTCACCCCTCGCCCCTCACCCTAATACCTAAAACCTAATACCTAAAACCTAAAACCTCATCATTTTCGATCCCAACCCGGTTGGGGGTGGGAAAACAAATTCAGATCCAACCAATGGCCGTTGGGGTTTGGGGCCACTGTCACCAACGGATCGGGGTGGCCGGTGAGGGTTTCGCGCAACTCTCCGGTCTGGGTGTCCCAGAGTTTGACCGTGCGTTCGGTACTGCTGCTGGCGAGTACCCGGCCGTCATCGCTAACCGTCATGGCCGCGATCGCCCCCGCATGGCCGAACAGCGTCCGTTGCTTCTCCCCGGTTTCGAGATCCCACAATTCCACGAGGCCATTTTGCGATCCACTGGCCAGGGTTTTGCTATCGGGACTGACCGCCAGGGCCACCACCGGATCGGTGCGGTTAGTAAAGCTGCGAATGGCTTCTCCGGTCTCGACGCGCCAAAATTTGAGACTGTTATCGATGCTGGCACTGGCGAGAATTTTACCATCGGGGCTGATAGCCAGGGGGCGCACCGTGCTCGCGTGCGCTGTCAGGGTTTGGCGCAGGCGACCTTGGGGAAGCTGCCAAATTTTAATCGTGCCATCGTAGCCGCCACTGACCAGGGTAGCGCGATCGCGGCCGATGGCGATCGCACTAACACCACTGGTATGACCGCTTAAAGAGACAATGGGTTCGCCGCTTTCAGACAACCACAGATTCAACTTTTGGTCGCTCTGGCTGCCCGTGAGAGATTGCGGGCTCGTCCCCTGCATGGCAGGATAGAGAAACCAAGACTGGCCGCCGAGGGCTTGTCGCAACTGCGATCCTTCCAGATGCCAGAGAGTGATGCTGCCATCGTAACTGCTCGTAGCCAGAGTGCGACCGTCAGAAGCGATCGCCAGAGGATAGAGATAGTTGGAACTCCCGGTCAGCGGACGCAACCACTTTCGCGACTTGCGCGGGGCGCGATCGGGCGATCGCAGGGATTCTAAATAGCTTTTGAGACCGCTACCATAGAGCAAGTCTTCCATTTTCAAAGTCGCGCGATCGCCTTGCAATTCTACCGCCGCCGTCGGGATAAACCCGCCTTGGACGAGGTGACACTCGCCTAACGTTTCGATGGCTTCGTCAGTCAGAGAAACGCAGACGATCGCGGCATTGTGGCGCAGGTCTTCAGCTGTCACCGACCAGCGAACCGTTTGCGGATCGCCATTTGCCCCTTTGACGCGAATGCCGATTTGCGATCGCTCTTTGAGGGTATAATCCATAGGCGGGCCGCCCTCAATGGCTCTCAAGGGATCGATGGGGACGACTAAATCTCGGAGATAAGGCGCGATCGCCAAGCGGGCCAGTTGGTCGTGCAAGTATTCTGCCAACAACTGACGCACCGGGAGAGAGGGATCGGACTGGAGTACCAACTGACGGCATCGGGCTCGCAGTTCCTTGAGGCGATCGGCCGTCACCGTTACGCCTTCACTGTAGCACCCAGGGCGATCGCAACGGACGATAGCGGCTCGGTTACTGTCGGCCAGACGAGCAATAAAGTCGGCCTGTTGGGATTTGAGGGGAATCGTCCAATCCATGCTGCCCTGCTAAACGCTCCTGCGGTTGACTCTGGCCAATTTTGCCAGAAATTCGGGATTAGGTGTTAGGGATTAGGTTTTAGGGATTAGGTGGTTTTAGGGAGGGGACAAAGATTGAACTGAACGCTAACACCGATCCCCCCGTCCCCCTAATCCCCCAACTCCCCAACTCCCCATCTCCGTTGTATGCTAGGGTAGCGATCGCGCCACCGTCCGGACAGAACGGGGACGATCGCGTAAGGGGCATCGGCGCTCGAAGTTTTATTGCTAATTGTAACGGTGCAGCTATCTTTCTCCAACCAGCCTGACGACATTGAGACTCGCTTTCGCACCCGGTCGGCCACACCGTACCGCGTTGCTGCGGGCGAAGGATCCTCCGGCTCGAGGCCGCCCGAGAAGTCAAAATTTTCTCAATTCATGTAAAGCGAAGAGGGCATTTGGCGCGATCGTATCGTAAATTGGTGATGGACTTGCGTCTGTTTCACCCGTCCTTGCCCGATAATCGTCCGTTTCGTGCAGTCCGACCGGATTACACTCAAATGCTGCCTCTATTGCCTCCATTAGGTCTAAAGATGAGCGATAACCGATCCTTTCCTTTTCGTCCTGTCAAAACCAGCGCTTTCCATTGCTTGCGTCCTTCCTTGCTATCTTTGTTGGTTCTCGCAGCTTGGATGCCAGGAACTGCGGTGGCCGCGCGATCGCCCAAACTTGGCGATCTCGAACTCGATAAATCGCAGTTAAAACTGGAAACTCCCGCCACCCTGGGGCAAACCCCGCCGCCATTTGACCCCATTCCCGACTCTCCACGCCCGGAACCGGATCTGCGGCCCTTGCCCCCACCGGACGAACTCCTCGAACCGAGCGGCCCCGACGAGATTCCCGACGCAGATTCCCTCGAAACCGTTCCGGGCACCATTGACGTTAGGGGTTACAACGTTGTTGGCAGCACGGTATTCTCTCAAGCCGACTTTGACGAGCTACTGGCCCCCTATACCGGAGAAGTGTCGTTTGCCCAACTGCTGCAAGCGCGATCGGCCGTCACCCAATACTATACCGACCAAGGCTATATCACCTCGGGAGCCTTGATCCCGCCCCAAACCCTAGAAGCGGGAGTCGTCGAAATTCAAGGGGTTGAAGGCGGACTTGAAGAAATCATCGTCACGGGCAACGATCGCCTCAATACTAGCTACGTGACCAGTCGTTTGGAGCGGGCCACCGAGGCTCCCCTCAACGTCGATAACTTGCTCGAAGCCTTACAGTTGTTGCAACTCGATCCCCTGATCGAAAACCTGTCAGCCGAACTCTCGGCCGGATCGCGGCCGGGACTGAACCTGCTCGAGCTCACCGTCACCGAAGCCGATACCTTCCACGTCGATCTCGAGGTCAACAACGGTCGATCGCCCAGCGTCGGCTCTTTTCGCCGTCTCGCCCGCGTTACCGAAGAAAACCTGCTCGGCCTCGGCGACACCATTTCCCTGTCTTATACCAACACCGACGGTAGCAACGAAGGGGATTTTCGCTACAGCGTTCCCATTAACCCCAACAACGGCACCATTAGCCTCGGGGTCGGCATTACCTCCAGCGAAATTATTGAAGAACCCTTCGACGAACTCGATATCGAAGCCGACTCGCGCGACATCGAGCTCGCCTACCGCCAACCCATCGTCCGCACGCCGACGCGAGAAGTGGCGTTAGGGATCTCAGCAGCCCGCCGCGAGAGCGATACTTCGTTGTTAGGGGTCGATTTCCCTCTGTCCATTGGAGCCAACGACGACGGGGAAACCCGCGTGTCCTCTCTGCGCTTTTTCCAAGAGTTCACCCAACGGGGATCGGAACAAGTCTTCGCCGCCCGATCGCAGTTTAACTTGGGTGTAGGCGCATTCGATGCTACCGTCAACAGCACCGAACCCGACAGCCGCTTTCTCTCTTGGCGGGGTCAGTTCCAATACTTGCGCCTGCTGGCCCCCGAGACCATCTTTTTGGTGCGATCGGACTTGCAACTGTCTACCACTTCTCTGGTTCCCCTCGAACAGTTTGGAGTCGGCGGGATCGACAGCGTCCGGGGCTACCGTCAGGATACCTTGCTCACCGATAGCGGCATTTTCGCCTCGGCCGAGTTGCGCTATCCCCTGTGGCGTACCCGCGATCGCGAGGGGGTGTTGCAAGTGGTTCCCTTCCTCGATTTCGGTACGGCCTGGAATGTGGGCGACGAAGACGATCGCGCCGAACCCGAAGAAGATGCTCTACTCTCGTTTGGAATCGGGTTACTCTTTGAATTAGGTGACGATCTCTCCGCCCGCATCGACTGGGGCATTCCCCTGGTAGATGTCGAAGAACGGGATGACGAAAGCCTGCAAGAAGAGGGAATTTACTTCCGGGTGCGCTGGCGACCCTTCTAGGAATTAGGGGCTTAGGGTTTTAGGGGTTTAGGGGGAAGAAGAATTTAGGGGCTTAGGGTTTTAGGGGTTTAGGGGGTGTTCGATCGCCGATTGTTTCCCCTAAATCGCTCATCACACTAAGAGCGTATCCCATCCTCATACAACGGGTCACTGAAGACAGAACACCGATCGCCGATCGATCCCCCCCAAGCCCCCATCCCCCCAATCCCCCAATTCTCCAATCCCCCAACTCCGCTACCTCTCGTAAAGTTCTGCAAATAGAAGGGGCGATCGCTCGGCGATCGTCTCTTGTTTGGCCTACAATCGAAGCATCGACGCATACAAGCATCTAGATTGTCAGTCCCCGGCTGCATGGGGCCGGTATAGTTCCGGATCTAAACCTCTAAAAATTGCCCGACGGCGCGTTTGGTATTGTCTTTATGAAAATCCTCGATCGTCTACACCTGTTCTGGGGCGCGGCTTTGCTAGCGGCGATCGCCCCCCCTGCTTTAGCCGCAACTCCGGCCCCGCAACTACTACAACTCGGGTTGCGCGATGCGGAAGTGGCCGCAGACGTAGAACCGCCATCGCAGTCCTCGCAAATGGCACAAATGCTGCGAGAGGCGCAAGCATTGTACGCTCGCGGTCGCTACGTGGAAGCGGCGGCCACCTGGCAGCAGGCGGCCGACTCGTTTGCAGCCCAAAGCAGTCCCACGAACCAGGCCATGGTACTGAGCAACCTATCCCTGGTTTATCAGGAATTGGGCGAATGGGAACGGGCGCGATCGGCGAGCGATCGCGCATTAGAAGTGCTCCCCGTCTCCGAGTCCCCAGACAGCCAGCGCGTCTTGGGTCAAACCTTGAACACGCGGGGCAAACTGTTGTTACGCACGGGGGATCCCGAACAGGCCCTCGAGGTTTGGGAACGATCGGCCAGCGCCTACGAAGCGTCCGGGTACGATCCGGGATTCTATCAAGCCCGCATCAACCAATCTCAAGCCCTGCAAGCCCTGGGAATGTACCGTCGCGCCCTGCACGTTCTCGAAGAGGTTAAAGCCAGCCTGGAAGCGGAACCGGACTCGGTGGTGAAAGCCTCAGCCCTAGCCGGGGCCGGGAACGCCCTGCGCCTGATCGGAGATATGACGGCGGCCACTGAAGCCTTGCAAAGCAGCCTAGAAGTGGCGCAAAGACTAAACTCCCCCGACTTGGAAAGTACGGCGTGGTTCGGACTGGGCAATACCTATCGAGCTAACTCCGAAGTCGATCGCGCCATCGAAGCCTACAATAACGCTGTGGCAACTGCTACCACGCATTTGATGCGGGTACAGGCCCGGTTAAATGCCTTTAGCCTGCTGGCGGGAAGCGATCGCGCTACCGAAGCACTAGCGATGGTACCGGATATCGAAACCGATCTGGCGGGTTTAACTCCCAGCCGCCCCTCGGTGTACGCGCGGGTGAATTTTGGCAATACCCTAGCGAAAATGAATGCCAAAGGGCAAACGGCGGCTGAGTCTTTGGCCAAAGCGGTGCAAGAAGCCAAGGCCATCGGCGATCGTCGGGCGACCTCTTATGCGTTGGGCAATTTAGGGCATCTCTACGAACTCAACCAACGCTGGATCGACGCGCAAGAACTCACTCAAGATGCGCTGTTGATTTCCCAGGCCATAAATGCGGCCGATATTAGCTATCAATGGCAGTGGCAGTTAGGACGGGTTCTCAAATCCAAAGGCGACTACGAACCCGCGATCGCGGCCTATAGCGAGTCGGTGAAGTCTTTACAATCGTTGCGCCAAGACTTGGTAGCCGTCAACCCGGACGTGCAGTTTTCGTTCCGCGAAAGTGTCGAACCCGTCTATCGGGAAATGGTGGGTTTGTTGGTGCGACCGCCAGTGGGCAAACCCTCGCAAGCGAATTTAAGCAAAGCCCGAGAAGCCATCGAAGCCTTGCAGTTGGCAGAACTCGATAACTTCTTCCGCGACACTTGTTTGGATGCGAACCCGCTCCAAATTGACGAGATCGATCGCAGTGCGGCGGTATTTTATCCGATTATTCTCGAAGATGCCCTAGAAGTGGTCATTTCTTACCCCGACGGCACGATGGGCTATCATGCGGCCGAGGTCGATCGCGCTACGGTCGAAGAAACTGTTACGCAATTGCGCCAAACCTTGGTGACGCGCACCACTCGCAGTTATTTGCCCCTTTCCCAACAATTGTACGATTGGATTTTGCGTCCGGCTGAAGCCGATATCGCCAGTCGCAATACCGAAACGTTGGTTTTTGTCCTCGACGGCCCCATGCGAAATATTCCCATGGCAGCGCTTAACGATGGCGAAAAATACCTCTTAGAAAAATACGCGATCGCCCTCACTCCGGGACTGCAACTGTTGCCCTCCAACCCCTTAGAACGGGGGGAACTAACGGCGCTGACGGCGGGACTGACCAAGGCCCGACAAGGGTTTTCGGCGTTGCCTAACGTGGAGGTAGAACTGACCGAAATTAGCTCCAACGTCACTGGGGATAAAATTGTCGACGATCGTTTTACCCTGGAGACCCTACAAAAATATATCACCGGGTCGTCCTATCCCATCGTCCACATTGCCACTCACGGTCAGTTTAGTTCTAAGGCCGAAGATACGTTTATTTTGACGTGGGACGATCGGCTCAGCATTACTCAACTCGAAGGCTTACTCCGCAGCAGCGAAGAGGGGTACGGCGACAGCGCGATCGAACTGCTGGTGTTGAGTGCGTGCCAAACGGCGGCGGGTGACAAGCGTGCTGCTTTGGGGTTGGCGGGGGTAGCCGTGCGGGCCGGGGCACGCAGTACGATCGCCTCTTTGTGGTACATTGACGACGCGGCTACGGCTCCGTTGATGAGTCAGTTCTACCAAGAGCTCAAAGATCCCAGCGTTACTAAAGGCGAAGCCCTGCGCCGCGCTCAAGTCAAACTGTTGGAAACGGGTCGCTATCGCCATCCCATTTACTGGTCGCCTTACGTTCTCGTGGGGAACTGGCAGTAATAGCAAAACAAGGAGTGAGTGGAGAAACTGCTTTCCTCCACTCACGCAAACCGGGAAACTAACCTTTACAACTGATTTTACCTTGCTATAGGTACGCTCATCGTTTGTGACGAAGGCGTTTTACTTCGATCGGTTTTTCCCGCGCGAGCGCTCCTAACTGAGCTAAGCGATCCACCATATCTTTATAAACAGCAGGAAAACGATCGTAGGTTTGCAACCAAGCAAGGATTTCAGGATTCATCCAGCCTAACAACCTACATAAATGTTCGTGTTTTTCTCGAACTTTGTAACGTGGCTTCCAAATGGGTTCGTGATGAAAAATGCGATTTCTCAACCGAGAGGTTGAATCTTTCAAGTAAGTGGTTATACTATGAAAACTTCTTTCACGGTTGCTAGCGTAAGGAAAAATTGTTTTAACACACTTGTTGAAAATTTTGGGTTGGTATTTCTTGCTAGCAATTAAACTCGTCCAAAATCCAAAAGAAAGCTCGGAAATAATTCTTCTAGGTGGCAAGTCAATATCCGCTACTTTATGAGGATCTTTAAATCTTTCTCGCGTTTTTTTCTTGGCTTCCTCTACAGAGTTAACCTCCAAATCTTTAAGGAGATCGGGACGATCGTACCAATAACGTCCATCTTGACCTGTTTGGTATTCTTTCTCCAAAGCAGAGTGAATCTGATTGCGGAAAACGATTTCAAAAAGGTGAAGGCTGGGATAAAGAGAGGCACAGAGTTGAAGGTTGAGTTGATAAATTTCTATGGCACTATCTCTTCGATCGCCAACTGCACTTAGATAAGGTTGCAAACGTGGCGTTGAAAGTCCCTGCTCAAATGGATCCATCACTATTAGGATTAGGTAAACGTACTTTCCTTGACAAGGATCGTACCACGATCTATACTGTAGTTGTAAGCGCTGGAACAGTCCTATGGCTCAACAGCAAGTTGGGTTACGACCCCAGCGTACAGAGAAATAATTGTAGCATCCCTGGTGAGGGGAGAGCTTGGCCATTGCGCTCCAAAGAGTATTGGTGGCGAAGTTCGTTCGATTGAAACACTCAACCTGAACTAGGGAATGTTACAACCCTACGCAGAACCTCCTAGAACCGAAAGGGGACAGGGGGTTCTGCCATTTTAAAATCCTTTATAGCCATCCTCAAAAACATGAGGTACGATCGCCGGGTACGAATCCCAGTCATAGCAAGGGTTCTGCTGTACCGCACCTTATTGGGAGGCGCTATATACACCTCGGGCTTGACAAGTGCGGGAAAATGGGTTAACTTAAATCTCTCTCGATCGCGTTTTCCTTGCCATGAGCGACTTTGCCAACCTGTCGATCGCGGTTCCGACCCTGCTAATGGTGGTGGGGTTGACCTTCTTTATCCGAGCTTCGGTTAAAGAACGTACCGAGACGGCCCAATTTAGCAGCGATCGACCCGTCGGCGAACTCCTCGATCGCTTGCAAACCTATTTCCGCGATCGCGGCTACCGGGCGATCGCGGCCGATCCCGATCGCCAAAGTGCCACCTACGAAGGGCAACTGCGGCCGAGTTGGTTTCTGGCGATTTTCTTGACGGTACTGGCTGCCGTCGGCGTGTTATGCTT
>CAKZKB010000325.1 GCA_937121005.1 uncultured cyanobacterium
TAGAGAATAGACATTCCTAGCCCGACTCCCGAACTGCTATCCGGGAGAGTCGGAAAGTTTTGCATTCCCAAAACACCGCGATCGCGTCTTGTCCGTCGGGCGACGGGGGCGATCGCGCATTCTACAAACGATAGACCTATGAATCAGGATACCACAACGGCCGTCAAAGCGGGCAGCAGTTTAGGCATTTTCGAGCGCTACCTAACCCTGTGGGTACTGCTGTGTATTGTAGCCGGAATTGCGATCGGGCGAGCGTTCCCGAATATTGCCGTCACTCTCAACGACATTAGTATTTATCAAGTCTCCATTCCCATCGCCATTTGCCTGTTTTTTATGATGTATCCCATCATGGTCAAAATTGACTTTACCCAGGCAAATAAAGCCATGCGAGCCCCAAAACCCGTGCTGTTAACCCTAGTCGTGAACTGGGCAATTAAGCCGTTTACAATGGTGGCGATCGCGCAATTTTTTCTCGGTTGGTTGTTTCGCCCTCTTCTCGATAGTGCCGAAGCCGGACTCGCCAATTCTTATATCGCTGGAGCGATTTTACTTGGTATTGCCCCTTGTACGGCGATGGTACTGATGTGGGGATATTTATCCTACGGAAATCAAGGGCATACCCTGGTCATGGTTGCTGTCAATTCCCTCACCATGCTATTCGTCTACGCACCGTTGGGACGATGGTTGCTGGCAGCCAATAACCTCGTGGTTCCCTGGCAGACGATCGTCCTTTCCGTGCTCGTTTATGTCGGCTTGCCCTTGCTGGCTGGAGCCTATAGTCGTTACTGGATTTTAAGGCATAAAGGTCGAGAATGGTTCGATCGCTACTTTCTGAAATACTTATCTCCCGTTGCGATTTCGGCATTGCTAGTTACGTTGGTGCTGCTTTTCGCCCTCAAAGGCGATCTGATTGTCGAACATCCGTTGCATATCGTCCTGATTGCCATCCCTTTATTTATCCAGACGAATTTAATTTTCGCGATCGCCTACGTTGCTGCCCTCAAACTCAACCTGACTTACGAAGATGCTGCCCCCGCCGCCTTAATTGGTGCTAGCAATCATTTTGAAGTCGCGATCGCCACCGCCGTGACGCTATTCGGCTTAAACTCTGGCGCAGCTTTAGCCACTGTCGTCGGCGTTTTAATCGAAGTCCCAGTGATGTTAGTTCTCGTCGAAATCTGTAAAAAGACAGCGATGTGGTTCCCCCGAAAACCAGAAACCGCGTCGCTAGCAGATCCGCGTTGTTTGCCGCGCTAACTGTGCTATTGTAGGAAGTATCCCTTTGTTGTCCGGGGGTAGAAAACAGCCATGAAACGAGATGACGTACTGGCGATCGTCCGCGCCAACCGAGAACAACTCGAAGCCTTGGGGGTCAAATCTCTAGATCTGTTCGGTTCCGTCGCCCGAGACGAAGCCCGAGACGATAGCGATGTCGATTTTCTGGTAGAGTTGTCACGTCCGATGGGATTGTTTGATTTTTTTCGCATTCAGCACTACTTAGAAGATCTTCTCGGGCGCGACATCGATCTAGGAACCCAAAAAGCGCTACGATCGCATTTACGAGAACCTGTTTTGGAGGATGCTATTCGTGTCTTTTAGAAGTTGGCAACTGCGCGTTCGAGATATTATTGATGCGGCTAACAGCATCCAAGAACGAACGAATGGAATGACGTTTGAAGAATTCATCGATGACGATATGGTTTGGAAATCAGTTCTTTACGATTTCGTTGTCATTGGTGAAGCAACGGTTAACATTCCACCAGAAATTCGCGATCGCGCCCCCGACGTGCCTTGGCGAGAGATGCGTGCAATGAGAAATATTGCCACACACGAATACTTTCAAGTGCTTCTAGAGATTGTTTGGGGAACGACTCACAACAATTTACCCTCTTTAGTAACCTCTTTACAAGCCCTGCTAGAAAATGCCAATACTGAGGAAGAAGGATGATTCAAGAACTTGTCGAACTCAAAGCCAGCTTGCGAGAAGGGCGCTATGAAGACGCGATCGCCATTGCTGAAGACCTAGAATTGATGGGACGCAAAGCAATTATTAGGAATATCCGCAGCTATCTCACGATCTTGTTCGTGCATCTCATTAAAAATCAAGTCGAAGGACGCTTAACCAATTCTTGGGCGGTTTCCATCCGTCGATCGCTGGTTGAAATTGGCGACTTAAATGCCATGGAAAAAGCGCGATCGCACTACGTGAAGCGCGGCGAATGGGACGATTTACTGCAAGCTGCCTTTAACAATGCCATCGCCGAAGCCAGTTTGGAAGTGTTAGGAGGACGCTACAAACCCAAACAGTTACAACAGCAAGTCAACGCTAGCGACTTGTTCCAAACGGCAACCGCCATGCTAGAGTTAACCTATCTAGATGGTGATGCCGCGATCGAGGGTGAAATTAACCGCGCGATCGCCCAGTTACCCGGTAGCGAACACTGGATCGAGGAAGAGTAAACCCATGAAAAAAGTGATGTTTGTCTGCAAGCGCAACTCCTGTCGATCGCAAATGGCCGAAGGATTTGCTAGAACGCTCGGAAATGGTAAAATCGAAGTCACCAGTTCTGGATTAGAAGCCAGTCGAGTCCATCCCGGCGCGATCGCGGCTATGGATGAAATCGGAATCGACATTCGATCGCAGACTTCCGATCCCCTAGAACAATTTCACCCGCAAGAGTACGATGCCGTTATCTCTCTGTGCGGTTGTGGCGTTAACCTTCCCGAAAGCTGGGTAACGCGCCCTATTTTTGCAGACTGGGAACTCGAAGATCCAGACGGGAAGCCAGCAGAAACCTTTCGCCGCGTGCGCGATGAAATTAAAGCCAAGGTGGAAACATTGATTGCTGAAATTGCCGCCTAGCTGTTTGCTAACGTACTCTTAAGGAGGCGATCGCGGTCGCAAGCGTACTCTCTTCGCCGATCGATAGAGTCGGTTTCCCACAATTTCTGCGAACATTCGCCCCGTAGAGGGAAGCTAAAGAGATTGTTAATTCCTAAGTTAAGGATAGAGATAAATCTCGCAAGCAATTTTTTTTGAAACAAGGAAATTACCTGTTGGATGGGAAATCTCTATCCAAGTTAGGAGGACAAACAAACATGAATTATCGAACGTTTTTTCAATACTTTGGTACTGGACTGCTTCTGAGTCTGCTGCCATTGATGACGATGCTGAAATCTTCACCAGCGCAAGCCGCAACCGAAGGAACCACGCGCGATCGCATAGCCGAACAACATCGAGAACATAACGAAATTGATGAGAACGATCGCTTCGACGAGCTAGAATTTGAAGGTTACGACGAAGAGAACGACTACGATTCTAACAATTACGACGATGCTGATGACAACGAGCGCTTCGATGGGTTAGAATTTGAAGACTACGACGACGATCGACGCTATAATGACGATCGCGATATGCGCGAAACCAGCGAAGCGATCGAAATGCCCGTCGATACCTACAGTTGGTCGGCTTGGCTGAATCGGATGCCTGGAGTCGAGCGTCAAGACTCGTTGTATGTTAAAGGTCGGGTACAACTACCCAACCCCGGTTACACCGCCAGTTTAGAAAAAGCCGACGACCAAAATTACGATCGCACTTTGATCTTAGAACTCAACGTCGAAGATCCGGCACACGATCGCTTGGGAGAACTCAATAATGTCTCCACTTCCGTCAACTACGAGGAAGAGTCTCCCGGAATGTACGATCGCATTGCCATTCGTGGCGAAGATGGTTCCATCTTACAAACCTTTGAGATCCAACCCGTTTACTAAAATTTAGCAGTTGCCACCAATGGCAAAAGCGCTACCCAATGTCACCGGGTAGCGCTTTTAAGGTATCTTTTAAATACCCCCAAGGGGAGTCGAACCCCTGTCGCCTCCGTGAAAGGGAGGTGTCCTAGGCCACTAGACGATGGGGGCGCATTCAGCACCTTTATTAAGGTAACTCACCCATTCGCGGCTGTCAACCCCTAGACCAAAATTTTTTTTGAACTGGGGAAAAGTACGCTACACAGCAAACAAGATCGCTGGGAAAGGCCGCGATCGCGTCGCAGATGCAGCCATGTCATATAATTGCTATGGATCGCAAAGAGCATGAATGCAAGTCCCCTCAACTCCATAGTAGACAGAGAACAACCCGTTCGGTAGAGGTATTGTTCATTGCTCATTGCTCATTGCTCATTGAAATGGCTAAAGTTGTCGAAATTCTCGATACGCAAGAAGTCCGGCGAACGCTGACTCGTTTGGCTTCCCAAGTCATCGAACGGACGGGAAGCGTTTCCGGTGCGGTACTTTTAGGCGTTCGCACTCGCGGAGTCCCGTTGGCGCATCGCTTGGCGAGTCACATTGAGGCCCTAGAGGGACGATCGCCCCAAGTCGGTGCTTTAGATATTACCTTCTATCGCGACGACCTCGATCGCATTGGGGCGCGAACTCCCGACAAAACCGAGATCCCCTTCGATATCACCGGGAAAATCGCCATTTTGGTCGATGATGTCATCTATAGCGGGCGTACCGTGCGGGCGGCGCTCAATGCGGTGCAAGAATACGGTCGCCCCGATAGTATCATGCTCGCGGTACTGGTCGATCGCGGCCATCGCGAACTTCCCATCCATCCTGATTTTACCGGCCGGACGCTACCGACGGCGAAAAAGGAAATCGTGAAAGTGTACTTACAAGAAACGGACGATCGCGATGGGGTGGAGTTGATCGAACCGTAATGGGGATTGGGGGGACAAGGGGACAAGGGGACAAGGGGACAAGGGGAGGGGGAGACAAGGAGAAATTAATATTCATCCTTCATCCTTTCTATCCTCCTTCATCCTTGAAACCTAACCCCTAAAACCTAATACCTAATACCTAATACCTTACCAATTAACCCGAAAGATTGCCGCCTGTCAACTGTTTTAACTGCATCGCGATCGCCTACGACTGTAGCTGTTAAGAAGATGAGAGGCGATCGGCGGCTTCTTGCAGTCTAGCGCTACAATTGCGAGTAATAGGCGCACCATGGGCGACGCAGATCGTTTCTAGAGGGGCAACCCGAACGGACAAGCCCTCTAACCACTGTCGATAGGCAGTTTTATCGGTCAGAAAAAAACGCTGACCTAATGGAGTGATGCCAAAGTAGTCTTTGGCCCCTAAAAATCGCACGAGTGATTTGCTGCGAGGAGCATATCGATCGAGGTAAGATTCTGTTAAGTTAAAAAGAATATCTGTAAAAATCAATGCTTTACCGGAATCTAAAGGTAACTCGTAAACTAATTCTTGAGGGCGAATCCCTTCGGGGGTATGACAAACAATCCCGTAGTTCGGTAAAAATGTCTCGGCAATGGCATCGACGGCAACAACTTCTTCCACGTAAGGTTTTGCAGCTTGCGGCGCGACGATAATTAAATCGGGATAGCGTTGTTTGAAAATAGCAATATCAAGCCTGTGAATGCGGTTAGGGACAATCGCGATTTTGGGTTCTCCTAAAGACTCTAATTTCTGCATTTCGGTTTCTGCGAGGGCGATGGGGCTGTGCAGCAACAGCGTCGAGTCCCGAAGTCGATAAACGATCGCTTCCCGAGGTGGAAACGCCCTCCCTAGAGTTCCCGTAACGTGCCAAATTTGGGGGGCGAGTTCTTGAAGGGGACTATGGGGAAATACGCACTTCTCCCACTCGCTGGAGGCGCGATCGCGCTCTATGCGAGGGAGTTTGACAAGGGAGAACGATCGATAAAATATTTCGGAGCCAATGTTGTTCATCAGTTTGAGTTCCCTCGTTGCGTTCCTCTGGGACGCAACGGACTGTGGAGGCGGAGCCTCCATTCTACACGATGCAGAGCCTCGGCAATTACGTTCCCTGGCAGAGCCAGAGAAACGAGGTTTCAAGGGGAGGGGGAGACAAGGGGACAAGGAGAATTAAACCTAATCCCTAATACCTAAAACCTAATCCCTACAAATTAACCCGAAAGATTGCCACCTGTCAACTGTTTTAACTGCATCGCAGCTTCGTTGAGGGTTTGAACGCCAATGCGAGTTTCGCCAATGCCACTAGCGGTTTGTTGCGCCCCTAAGTTAATATCGTCCATGGCGGCGACGACTTGTTCGACAGCGAGGGCTTGCTGTTCGGCGGTAAGGGCAATTTGTTTGTTGCTTTCGACGACTCCATCAACAGCCGATAGGGTCAATTCTTGATTTTTTAAAATACTATGGTTAACAGCTTGGGTTACACCATCAAACGCATCGGCTGTTTCTCGGGCTAAATCGATACCGCGAGTGGCAGTTTGTTTGCCTTCTGTGGTGACGCTGATGGTAGTAGAAATGGCAGCTTGGATCTCGGCAACCAGGCGGTTAATTTTGTCGGTGGATTCTTTACTGCGATCGGCCAGCTTGCGAATTTCGGCGGCGACAACTGCAAAACCGCGGCCGTGTTCTCCGGCGCGAACGGCTTCGACTGCGGCATTTAAGGCCAGTAAATTGGTTTGGTTGGCCATGTCGGTGACTAAATTGGTGACATTGTTGATTTGGTTTAGTTCTTCGTTGAGGCGGCTGGTTTGGGCTGCGATCGCGTCAACTTTTTGTTGCAGTTGGGAAATCCCTTCGAGGGTTTTGGCCACCACTTGATTGCCTTCATCGGCTAAATTTACCACTTCGCGACCGCTATTGGATCCCTCTCGAGTAATGGCTAAAACTTGGGTGGCATCTTCGACAGCAGACTCGGCGCGATCGGCGCAATTGCGGGCAGAAGATTTTAACTCGTCGATGGTACTGGTGGTTTCGTTGACAGCAGAGGCTTGTTGGGCAGCGACTCGTTCTTGTTCTTCGATCGCGGCGGCAATTTGCGATGCGGAACTCGAAATCAGGTTAACAATTTTAATCAGCGGCCCGGCAATGGCGCGGCTGAGAAATATACCAAGAACAATGGCTGTAACCGGCCCGATCGCCAATCCTAAAACCACCCAAAACAAGCTGCGGCTGACATCAATATCGGCAGCTTCGGCGGCAGATCGGGCAATGCTTTGGTTGAGTTCGATAATGGCAGCGGCCGAGTCTTCAGCTTGCCGAAAAAGTTGCTTTTTTTGTTCGCGCAAGGCATCCATTCGCGATCGCAATTCTAAGGCTTCTTGCACGGCGGCTAGGGCGCGATCGTCGTCGTCGAGTTCGAGTTGTCGCTGCCAAGGATTGCGAATCCCTAGGGCATGAAATTCGGCTTCTAGGGCCATGAATTCGGTATGGCTTTGCTTCCAGGCTTCCCAGTCTTCGATAAATTCGTCGTAGGTTTGACGATCGCCCTCACTGACAAGCGGTTCGTATTCGCCAAACCCCTGTTCGACTTGTTGCCAGGAACTGCGAATGCGATCGAGTGCTGCTTCTCGCTCCACTTCTGTTAAACTAGGATTGAGCAGCAATCGCTCTCCCGATTCGATTTGCGTTTGCCCTTCGCTAATTTGCCACAGGGCATCGATACTGGGCAAGCTATCTGCACTGAGTACGGTTAGGTGGCGATCGAGTTTTTGGGTACTGTTCCAGCCAATGGCAGCAACGGCGAGGACAATTAAGCCCATGAGGACAAATGCCCCCATTAATTTAGTTTGTAGATTGGCGTTTTGAAGCACGAGCGAGCGACTGTAGAGATTTTTCTAGTTTAAAGGTTGGTACGACGGTCGATCGCAACATTTTGTAAACTTTCGTTCTTAATTTAGACCCATGAAACCCGTTTTATCAGTCGGGATCCCGTTTGTCTCGGCGGGGATTGAAGTGCGGCCCCTGTTGGGTGTACCAGCGATACCAGGTTGAAGAACTGCGAATGGCCAGCCACAATAGTAACAGGGCGATCGTCCCTCCGGGTTGGGGTGCGTCGAAGGCGAACAAAACCAAGGCGATACAGAGAACATCTTGGGCGAAAATGGCCCACAAGGGCAACCCGCGCAGGCGATAGAACCACCCCGCTTGTACCAGTTGCAACACCAACGCCAGCAAACCGCCGACGATGCCGAGTACGCCAACGACCCAATCGGGTAGATCGGTGGCACTCGCGATCGCCATGCCCGCGATCGCGCCGACAATGGGACTAAACAGCAGTTGGACGATCTGTAAAATTCTCGCCCCCAGCAACTTTTTCGAGGCGAACAATTCAAACAGCGACCAACTGACTAACACGCCGACGACGAGACGGGGAGAAAAGCGATCGAGTAAGGGCACTTGAAACCACAGATCGGTTTTTAACAAACCGATCAACAATAAAGGCAGGGCAATCCGCAGCCCTGCGGCCGCCGATGCCGATAAAGCTGCTAAAATTTCAATCATCGCCTTCACATTTCGATCGCACTCGAGTCAGGGAACCCGCGATCGCCTTCGATCTGGCCCCCTCTTCAGTGTATCGCCTGACGATCGCGATTGAAGCCACTAAGCGTACAGGTCGCCCACGTACTCCTCGTAACCGTTATACAACAAGGTCGGTCGCCGCTCCCAACTGAAGGGCGCACCGTCTCCCACGAGGCGTTCGCTGGCTTGCGACCACCGAGGGTGCGGTACATTGGGGTTAACGTTGGCTTCAAAGCCGTATTCTTGGGGGATCAACGTATTCCAAAAGGTGGCGGGGCGATCGGCGACAAATTCAATTTTAACGATGGATTTTGCCCCCTTAAAACCGTATTTCCAAGGAATCACCATTCGTAAAGGTGCGCCGTGTTGTTTGGGAAGCGTGCGATCGTAAATTCCAGTGGCAAAAAATGCCAGTTCGTTATTCATTTCTTCAATTCGCAAGCCTTCAGTATAAGGCCAGGGTAAATCGTAGGGTCGCCAACCGGGGCCGGGCATGACTTCGCCATCGTAAAAGGAGCTAAATTTGACGTATTTGGCTTCGGGTTTAGGATCGGCGGCGGCTACCATTAAGCGCATGGGAAACCCAATCCAAGGCACGACCATGGCCCAGGCTTCCACGCAGCGAAAGCGATAAATGCGTTCTTCCCAGGGAAAATCGCGCTGCAAATCGTCGAGATCGTAAGTTTTGGGATTGTTAACTAAACCCGTGACTTCCACTTTCCAATCTTCGGTAGGTAGGGCTTGGGCGGCTTCCCAGATGTCTTTGCTGCCCCCAAATTCGTAAAAGTTATTGTAGCGGGAAGCAAGTCGTCGCGGCGTTAAGGGACGATCGCGACTGGTACTGTCGAAGTTGGGGTTAGTGGCGATCGCTTCGAGATCGGCGGG
>CAKZKB010000326.1 GCA_937121005.1 uncultured cyanobacterium
TTGGGTTGAAGCATGAAAACCCTTTGACAACGCATCAACGCATCAACGAACAACGGAGTCCAGTCACTTCTGAACTCTGAACTCTGAATTCTGAGGGTATCGTTCCTCTACCCAACCGACGAGATTTCAAGTTTGAACTTGAAGCACTCGATTGAGTTTACCACTTTGCAACCCTTCGAGATCCAGGGTGACAAAGAGGAAACCGAGTTCTTGGAAATACGCCACAACTTGCTGTAGATCGGTGTTGGCGATGAACTCTTGAATGCGATCGCTCGGTAGTTCGATGCGAGCCGTATCGCCATCCGATCGTACCCTTAAATTATCCCATCCCAAACGCCGCAGGTAAACCTCCGCTCGCCCGACTCGTTGCAACTTGGCGACGGTAATTTCTTCGCCATAGGGGAAGCGAGACGACAAACAGGGTTGCGAGGGTTTGTCCCACCAAGGCAAACCGAGATGCTTAGAAATCTCTCTGACATCAGCTTTGGTAATTCCCACTTCTGCCAAAGGCGATCGCGCCCCCCGTTCCTTGGCCGCTTGAATTCCAGGACGGTAGTCGTGCAAATCGTCCGCGTTTACGCCATCGATAACATAGGGATAGCCCCGTTTTAGGGCTAAGGGTTTGAGAGTATCGTGGAGTTCGCTTTTACAAAAGTAGCAGCGATTGACGGGATTCGAGGTATAGTTGGGATCGTTCATCTCGTGGGTGTTGACTTCCTCGTGAGGAATCGCGATCGCCGCCGCTTGGATGCGAGCATCTTCTAAATCTTCAGGTAACAGCGATGGCGAAACCGCCGTCACTGCTAAAGCGCGATCGCCCAAGACATCGTAAGCCACTTTTGCCACCAGCGTACTATCGATGCCGCCAGAATAGGCAATTAAGGCTCGATCCATCTCTCGGAACAAGTTTTTTAAGCGGTCTAATTTCTCCATATCAGATTAGTAAAGGTTACTCAACAGTCGAGAATATCGCGGATACAACGGACGTAGAAACCCGGTTTCTCAAAGGAAAAACTCGAATTTAGTCTGGTTATAAACGAGAAACCGGGTTTCTGTATTGCTCATTGCTCATTGTTCATTGCTCATTGTTCATTGTTCAATGACACATCCACTGCGTCCCGGTAGCGTCAAGTTCAAAATAGTCGCTTCGCCTTCAGTCGTCCAACTAACATTAGCACTTCCGTAAGCGACGCGACGGGGTTGAGACTCGAACTGTCCTAACTCTAGGGTAACGCGAGACGCATCTTCACCGCTATTAATGGCGACGATAATCTCTTCTTGTGCGCAGATGCGCACAAAAATGTAAGTCGAACCTTCAGCATACAACACCTTGTAGTCTCCGGTTCGCAAAGCCGGATGGCGGTGGCGCAATGCAATCAGTTGGCGGAATTTGTGCAGCGTATTGGCATCCCACAGCGACTCTGGGGGAAAGACGCGGCGACAGTCGGGATCGCGTTTGCCTGCCAAACCCACCTCGCTACCATAATAAATGCTCGGCGCACCGGGAAATGTCATTAACAACAAATGCGCCAACTCGCTGCTAGTGCGATCTTCTCCCACCACGCTGAGCAAGCGCGTGGTATCGTGACTCTCGAGTAAGTTGAGTTGAGTCAGTTGAATTTCCCAGGGATAGAGAGCGAGTAAATGCTGCATTTTTAGGGCGTAATCGGCTGCATCAATGGGAGGGTAGGGATAGTAGTCTTGTCCTTCAACTAATTCGGGATCGACACGATCGCCCGCTACAAACGCGATCGTCGGCCCGGTAAACAAATAGTTCATTACCCCGTCGAACTGCGTTCCGTCCAGCCATTGGCGCGAATCTGTCCAAACTTCACCGACAATATAGGCATCGGGATTCACCGCTTTCACGCGATCGCGAAACTCCTGCCAAAATCCCGGCGTTTTCACTTCAAAAGGAACGTCGAGCCGCCAGCCATCGATGCCAAATTTCAGCCAGTATTCGGCAATTTGCATGATGTATTCGCGGACATCTCGGTTGTCGTGATTAAACTCTGGTAGGGCGCGATTGCCCACCCAACCGACATAATTGGCCGGGCGATCGCCATCGTAAGCCGATAGCGGCCAGCCTTCAATTTTGAACCAATCGAGCCAAGGCGAATACGGCCCGTTTTCGAGAATATCGTTAAAGTAAAAGAATCCTCGGCTGGCATGATTGAACACGCCATCGAGAACGACTTTAATATTCCGTTGGTGCGCCGCCGCCAACAGTTCTGTTAGCGCTTCGTTGCCCCCTAAAATGGGATCGACTTGATAGTAATCGTGAGTATGATAGCGATGGTTGCTCGCCGATTGAAAAATAGGCGTAAAATAAATGGCGCTAATGCCTAGATCTCGTAAATAGTCGAGTTTGTCGATAACGCCCCACAAATTACCGCCTTTATAGCCTTGCAGTGTTGGCGGTGCGTCCCAGGCTTCTAAAGGAATTTTGGGGTCGAACGCATCAGCACGTTTCGGCTTGCCTCGGGCGAAGCGATCGGGGAAAATTTGATAGAAAATAGCGTGTTTGACCCAATTAGGTGTATGAATCTCCATTGTTATTCGTTAACGAACTTGTACAGTAGGGAGAGAGGAATTGGGGGGATGGGGAGACAAGGGGACAAGGAGAGGGGGAGACAAGGAGAAGGGGGGATCGGTGTCCAGTGTCCAGTTAAATCCTTGTACCCTCCCTAATACCTAAAACCTAAT
>CAKZKB010000327.1 GCA_937121005.1 uncultured cyanobacterium
CATCAGACATAATCAATCTCTCCCTATCTTCCTTTTTTCTGGGGTTCGGTAACGGGAGGTGATGCGGAAACGGTATCGGCGGGTGTATCCGGTACGGCATCGGACTCGCTTGGCATCGTCGGCGGGACGGCGGCGGCCTCGGGTGCGTCCTCTGCGGGGGCTGGCGGTTCGACGCGGGCACTTTCGCGATCGCCTGCGGTTTCAGTCTCGCTAGGCGGTTCGGTATCGGGTTTGGGGGTCGGGGTGACGGGGGGTTCCGGTACGGTGGCGGTCGGTTTGGCGTGCGATCGCGATGTGGCGAGGCGATCGATCCAGACTTCCGGCGAAATCTTGGCCAGCAGAGGAACAACGGCGTTCGTTTGGGCAATCAAAGCGCGATCGTTGGCGGGAATTTCTCGCCAGCGTAGTTTCATCATTTGCCATCCTAACGCGATCGCCGCCCCCACTCCGGCTAGCTGTCCTAACAGTACCGCCCCGGTGATGCGTCCGGCGCAAACCCACAGTACCCAGGCAAAAAACAGTCCCAACGCCCCGGAAATAAAGTCATTTTGGCGATGAACCTGGGGCACGAAAAAGAAAGCAGACATCAAGGCGAGACTGCACGCACCGACGACGATGGCAAGGATATAGGCTAGCATTGCGTCGAGTTCCCCTACAGAGCAACGAATTGGCGATCGCGATCCGGCCGCCTAGTGGGTATTGTATCGTCTTCGGGCAACTGAGTACAGGCTCGGGGGAGGTAATGTGGTCAGGAATGCCAGCTTCTCGACTGGATTTGATTTGGTTCGTGGCACGGTAATTTGTTTTGACCCGTTCGCTATATCCGAGCCTCTGGTTTCATACCATTTTCCGAAAACTGTAGGGGCGATTCGCGAATCGCCCCTACTTCGGATTGGGCAAACGCCGTTTGCCCCTACATCAACGTTTCCATGTGTTGCATTAATTCTGGAAATTGGTATCAGTTCGAGGTCAATCCATATTGGAAAGTTTGGGGCGCAGATTTTCTTCTCCACAAAGTTTCTGCAAAATCTAAAATCTAAAATCGAATGACCTAGTGGTATTGTAGGCGGTACGGGCGCGATCGCGCCCTAAACACTTTCAATCTTCGATCGCAGTTCTTGTACCTGACAATTGTACTCCCGATCGTCGAGAACTGGGGTAGAATAGTCAATGGCAATGGCATCTTTAAGTTCGATCCACGATCGACAACCGCCATATTCGGATCGATAGGGAATTTCTGTGCGATCGCGTAACTGATAGACTCGCAATAGCAACACCGAAAGCGGTTGACTGGGTTTCCAGCGAAAGCGTTCGCTCGCCAAGCGATCGTTCCAAATATGAAAGGGAAGCAAGGCTTCTACTGCTTCGGGACGATGGACGGCGACGACTTCAGTAATGTCGGCCCAACCGCCAATGGGAACGGTTTCGGGATGCCAACCCGAGGGGACTGGAGAGACGCGATCGGCATATTCAGGCTTCAATAAATGGGGTTTTTGATGTTCGTAGGTAGGGTATAAGATCGCGCGATCGCCATCGACTTGAAAGCGTCCCCCGACTTCGCGAATGCCCCCTTTTCGCAACAAGACGATCGTCTCTCCGGCGAGTAAGGCATCGACGGCTACCGACCATTCTTTTAAGGCATGAGTTAGCATAAAGTGTACCCGATCGCGCTCTATGTATGTTATCTTAACAGAGAGTAGGCAGCAGAGGCAAAAAAATGGAAACGCGATCGCTCGGGACATCAGAGGTGCAAATTACGCCGATTGTTACCGGAACCTGGCAAGCAGGTAAAAAGCAATGGGCCGGAATTGAAGACTCCGAAACCATCAAAGCCATTCGCACTGCTTACGACAACGGCATTACGACTGTTGACACAGCAGAAATTTATGGTAACGGACATTCCGAAGAAATTGTCGCCAAAGCCTTGGCAGACGTGCGCGATCGCGTCGTTTACGCCTCGAAAGTGTTTGCGACGAACTTAAAATACGACAAGGTTATCGCCGCCTGCGAAGGTTCCTTAAAACGCTTGCAGACTGACTATATCGATCTCTATCAAATTCACTGGCCTTCAGGCAATTTTAACAGCGAACGGGTTCCCGTCTCCGAGACAATGGCAGCCCTCAACAAGTTAAAAACAGATGGCAAAATTCGCGCCATAGGCGTATCGAACTTTTCGCGATCGCAACTCGAAGAAGCCATGCAATACGGACGCATTGAGAGTTTGCAACCGCCCTATTCTTTATTTTGGCGGCAAGTGGAAACCGATCTCACTCCTTATTGCGTGGAACACAATGTTTCTATCCTCGCTTATTCATCTTTGGCACAGGGGTTGCTAACTGGAAAGTTCGGCACCGACCATCAGTTTGCTGAAGGCGACCATCGCAGCAAGAATAAATTGTTTGCAGACAAAGAAAACTACGCTCGCGTCCAAGAAGCCCTCGATCGCCTGCGTCCCATCGCCGATCGTAAAGAATGCAGTTTGGCACAGCTATCGCTAGCCTGGTTGATTTCTCAGCCGCAAACCAACGCCATTGTTGGAGTACGAAATAGCGAACAAGCGGCCAGCAATGCTAAAGTGACGGAAGTCAAACTTACCGCAGAAGAGATAGAAGAAGTTAGCAACATCGGGCGCATCGTCACCGATCGCCTCGACAACACCGATCGCATTCTTTGGGATTTTTAGCCACTATGTTTGCCACTCTCGATGCCCTAGCTGAAGCCGCGATCGCCGGCCGTTTAATTAGTTTCCCCACTGACACGGTTCCTGCATTAGCAGCCCGCAGCGATCGTGCCGAACTCGTGTTTGCCGCCAAGCGCCGCGATCGATCCAAACCGTTAATTTTGATGGGCGCAAATCCATCAGATCTATGGACGTTTGTCAAGGGAACTGATACCGATTTAGACAACTGGAAAGCCATCGCCGATCGCTACTGGCCTGGCGCAATTACGTTCGTTCTCCCAGCCAGCGATCGCCTCCCGAAAGAAATCAATCCCATCGATCCGACCACTGTAGGTCTGCGAATTCCCGACTGTACTATTGCCCGCCAACTGTTAGAAATAACCGGGCCGCTAGCCACCACCAGCGCCAATTTATCGGGAGAACCGCCGCTAGAAAACTTAGCAGAAATTCGCGATCGCTTCCCGGAAGCGATGGTTTTGGCTCCAGAACTAGCAGAACCCGGTAGCGGGCAGCCTTCAACAGTGGTAAAATGGACAGAAACCGGATGGAAGCTGTTGCGACAAGGAGGAGTTCTGTGGCACGAAACGATTTAACCTCGGCGCTGTTTCACGAACGCCTCTATCGCACGTCTGAAGTGATGAACACGCTACAAACTGCGTCGGTAACGGTGTGCGGCGCGGGGGCTTTGGGTGCTAATATTGCGGAAAATTTAGCGCGATCGGGGGTGGGAACGCTGAAAGTTATCGATCGCGATCGTATTGAAGAACGCAACCTCTCGACTCAACCCTATTACCGTTCCGATATTGGAGCGTTTAAGGGTAAAATTTTGGCTAACAGTCTCTATCGCGCTTTGGGGATTAAAATCGAGGCGGTTTGTAAAGAACTGACGGCGGACAATGCCGAACAAGCGATCGGCAAACCTCATTTAGTTCTCGATACCTTCGATAATAGCACATCGCGGCAAGCGGTGAAAGATTATTGCAATGCCAGCGAAATTCCTTGCTTGCACGCGGGTCTAGCCAGCGACTATGCTGAGATTATCTGGAACGAAAACTATCGCGTTCCCTCGCCAGCAAACGACGATGTTTGCGATTACCCTCTGGCGCGAAATCTGGTATTATTGGCGGTGGCGGTAGCTTCAGAAGTGACGATCGCTTTTTTAGCAACGCGATCGCAGCACAGTTTTACAGTGACGTTAGGGGATTTTGCGATCGCGAAGTTTTAGACCACAGATAAATAGGATAGACACAGATGGTTTTTGGGCAAAAGCGATACTGCAAACAGGATGAATTGGGATACAATACAAGCGATCTCGTAAAAAAATGCTGTAAGGATTCAGATTCGTGGTAGTATTGTCGCAGATCTCGTTTGGTAATGGGAGCATCTTGCTCCCGAACTGTAACCAGACACATCTTTAACCACTCGCCTTGGGTATCGTTCCTCTACCCAATCTACAAGATTTCCAAACAATCGCTATGAACGTTAACATTATCGATCGCCTTTCGGAACAGCAAGTCGAGGAATTATGGCAATTGTATCGCCTAGAATTTTGGAGTCGCGATCGGCAACTCGAAGACGTGCGCCAAATGTTAAAACATTCTGATGTTATCGTCGCCCTTTGTCAAGAAGTAGACGGAAAACTGTTAGGGTTCGCTCGCATTCTCACCGATTTTGTCTATCGGGCGGTCATTTTTGATGTCATTATTGAGTCATCTTATCGCGATCGCGGCTTGGGACGCAAGTTAATGGAGGCGATCGTCAACCATCCGCGTTTAACATCGATTGAATATTTGAGTCTGTTCTGCTTGTCCGACATGATTCCATTTTATCAAAAATTCGGATTTGCAGAGCTTGACATCGATTTGCGCTTGATGTTAAAAAAAGGTAATGGACAATCAATTGGGTCACAACGAACAGTTAGTTAATACTGACTCGATCGCCCCAAGTATTCAGGTAATATCGAACATGATTGTAACGATCCCCCTTCCGTCCCCCTTCATAAGGGGGAAACCAAGTAATCCCCCCCTTAGCAAGGGGGGTTAGGGGGGATCTTGGTGGTTAACCTGCTTACCCACTATCTAATTACCAATTACCAAAACAGGGGGAACCGTGACACATCCGCGTATCATCTGCTTGGGAGAAATTCTGTTCGATCGCCTCGCCAACCAACGCGGGAAACCCATCGAGGAGGTCGAGTCTTGGACGGACTACCCCGGTGGCGCGCCTGCAAACGTTGCTTGCGGAGTCCAAAAATTGGGAACGCCATCTGCATTTGTCGGTTGTGTCGGTCGCGACGACACGGGTAACGAATTAGTGAGTTTACTCGAAGAACTTGGCGTAGATACGACAGGGGTGCAGCGCCATCCCACTGCCCCGACGCGGCGGGTTTACGTGGTACGATCGCCCGAAGGAGAACCGGATTTTGCCGGGTTTGGCGACACGCCGACGACGGAATTTGCCGATGCCAAATTGCAAGCTGAGGCGCTACCAGAAATGCTGTTTCAACAGGCAGAATTTTTGGTGTTGGGAACCTTAGAACTGGCTTACCCAGAGACTAAAGTGGCAATCGATCGCGCCTTGAAACTGGCCGATCGCCACTACGTTAAAATTTTGGTCGATGTCAATTGGCGGCCCATGTTTTGGCCCGATCCAGACGTAGCATTCGATCGCATTCACGAACTCTTAAAGCGAGTCGATTTCTTAAAACTGTCTGAAAGCGAAGCCAAATGGCTGTTTAAAACTGACGATCCCGGCGCGATCGCCCATCGCATGGGCAATAAAGAAGGCGTTCTCGTCACGCGCGGCGATCGCGGTTGTTCCTATTGTTTAAGCGAGAACGAGGATTCGCTTCCTGCATTTTCAGTTCTAGTTGAAGACCCTACGGGTGCTGGCGATGGCTTTGTTTCTGGCTTTTTACACCAGCTTGGTCAGTACGAAATGAGCTACTTACAAGACCCAGATGTCGCCCGTGAAATTGCCACTTATGCCAGTGCAGTAGGGGCAATTGTCGCCTCTAAACCGGGCGCGATCGCGGCGCAACCGACCGCCGAAGAAGTGCAACAATTCCGCGATCGAAAACCGTGACTTAACCACTAGCAAACCCAGTATAATGACGATACATGGGCGGATCGAAACCGAGAACAATGTGCTCTTTCGGTACGCCTAACTCAACGAGTTCGTTGGCAATACCGATTTCCGTGC
>CAKZKB010000328.1 GCA_937121005.1 uncultured cyanobacterium
AGGCCGGTACTGATACCGCGCAGGATCTCGTCTACGTCTTCGCCTTCGGTGATATTCCCGGCCCCGAAGCTATTGAGAAAAGCAATATCGCCTTCGGGAAGCGGATCCCCATTGGCATCCCGGCGGCGAACGGTGGGACTCACCAGGGTGTGACCGATCCGCAAGGCGGCGACAGCAAAGGTATCGGTGGTTTGCGGATCGACTCCCTCATCGTATCCTGCGTAGGGGGTGAGGAACTGGCTGCCGAGCAGGGCGGGCAACCATTCGTAGAGGACGATATTTTGATATTGGGCAATGTTAATTTGGCGAGCGCGTTGGAGAATGCGATTGCCGTCCCAGTCAGGGTGAGCATCAGCTAAGGCGTTGGCTAGGCGGTTGTGGTTGCGAACCCAAAGGGTATGCTGGGAAGCCAAGCCGTCGTTTTCGTTGGCTCGCACGTCGCCAGCGAGGAAACCCACGCCCATAAAGGCTCCGCCGCCCGTGAGTCCGTCGGTGTCAGGGGGGAGAAGGTCTCCGGTGGGGGTTTCCATGATGCTGAGCATTCCCACGCCTCGGAAGCGTCGCGATCCTTGCAAGCTGCGATCGAGTTCGGGATCGGAACCGTAAACGGTGGAGAGATCCAACCAAGCGGTGATGGTGTTGATCGCGGCTCCCGGAACGTTATTTTGGGTGGTTCCGGTTTCGGGGGCAAAGGCATCGCGCTCGAAGCGAAATTGGCCTCCGGGCATGGGATTAGTGCCGTTGGGGCCAAAAACCGGATCGTCTTCGGGAATGGGAATGGGAAAGTCGATGTCGCGGTTCCCGGCAATATGTTCGGGATCTTCGGCACCTTCGAGAGCCAGATCGGTATCGTGGTTGACGAACTGACCGAAGTTCCAGATAAAATCGGTCATAAACCGAGCGTTGGTGAGTTCGCCGTCTTGTGCGCCGACGGTGTTGCTGACGACGCGGGCGCTAGGGCGATCGCTTCCGGCGGGGGCTTGCAACCCATCTGCAAAGGCGATAGGGGTGGTGCGGCGATAGCGGGTTCCAACACCGCCGATGGTGCGTAAAATGGGATCGGTATGGTTGCCAGTGCCATCGAAGCGACGGATGTCTCCACGACGTAGGATCCCAGAGTCAAAGGGATCGTTGCCGATCGTTTGTTCTTCCATAGTGAATGCTCGGTTATGGGGCGAGGTCGATCGTTTCTAGTCGATTGTGGCGACTCGATCGCGCTAGGCGTTGCAATTGTAATAAAATCTTTTGAATTGAGTAGAAAAAGCGGCGATCGCATCTTCAACTGTGAAGAAATATTGCTATTTTTGACGGCAATTGGGTTTGCGAACGAGACAAGGGGAATTTGTGGGTTAAGATGGAGAGCGATCGCCTGTGTTGAGACTATGGATGAGTTTGCGATCGAGTTAGACAATCGCCAGCGCGTCATGGCCGCCATCGTGTTTAGCGACGCGGTGGCATTTAGCGCGAGAATGTCGGCCGATGAAGGACGGACGCTGAATTTAGTCGAACGAGATTTAGACTTGATGCGGGAGATTTGTCAGCGCTGTCACGGCCGGGTTATCAAGTCTACAGGCGATGGCTTGTTAATGTATTTCGATAATGCCATGGATGCGGTGGCTTGCGCCTTGGAGATTCAAAAGCAGTTGGCGCAAGCGGCGAAAACTCTACCGGAAGCGGATGTTTTAGAACACCGCATTGGCATCCATCTCGGCAATGTTTACGTGAAAGATAACGATGTCATGGGCAACGGTGTCAACATTGCGGCGCGGTTGCAGACCCAGGCGGAACCGGGCGGGATTTGTTTGTCAAAAACGGTTTACGACACGGTTAAGAATAGTTTATCAGTGAATGCTACTTATTTGGGGCCGAGGGAACTCAAAAATATTAGCGATGCGTTCCCAGTGTACCAAATTTTGCTAGAGGCGCGATCGCCCTCTCAAAAACCAGGGCGATCGACCCCTTCTCTCTCGCGACAAGACTATCGCCACCGTCAAGTGTTGCTCGATAAAGTTAGAAATTACTGGATAAAAGGGGTGCTCGAAACCTCGCTGCACGATCGCGCTATGCTGGAGTTGGGGTTAGAATTGCGAGACGATATGCTCGATCGTCCTTGGAGTGTGGTTTGGCAAACGGAAGAGACATCTTTTCCTTTACCTTCGGGAACGAAGGCGATCGAAAAGTTTGACGAGTTGGGTGCGGGGCGAACGTTACTCATTCTCGGCGATCCCGGTTCGGGGAAAACGACGACGTTGCTAGAAATGGCACGAGATCTCATCGATCGCGCCAAATACGATATCGCCCTTGCCATTCCGGTCATCTTTAATTTATCATCTTGGCCGGGGAAAAAACAGACGATCGCCAAGTGGCTCGTCACCGAACTGAATACTAAATATCAAGTCGGAAAAGACACAGCCAGGACTTGGGTCAACGAACAAAAGTTACTGCTGCTTCTCGATGGTTTGGATGAAGTCAGTGGCAGCATTCGCGAAGACTGCGTGGAAGCCATCAATCAATTTTGTCAGCAACATGGGGAAACGGAAATCGTCGTCTGTAGCCGCATTCGCGACTACGAAGCCTTGAGCCATAAGCTACAATTACAAGGGGCAATTTGTTTGCAACCGTTAACCTCAGAACAGGTACGGGTTTATTTTAACGAAGCGGGGCAAGAATTGGCGGCTATTGCAGGGGCGATCGACACCGATCCGACCTTGCAAGAATTAGCGCGATCGCCGTTAATGCTCAGTATCATGTCTTTGGCATACCGAGACGTACCTGCATCCGAATTGAGCGCGATCGCGACTCTAGAAGAGCGCCGCAAGCATTTATTTGATGCCTACATTCAACGAATGTTCGATCGTCGGTTTGCTGACAACCTTTACGACAACGAAAAAACAAAATCCTGGCTGAGTTATCTTGCCAAACAGTTAGTACGAGAAGGACAAACCGTATTTTTCATCGAGCGAATGCAGCCGAGTTGGTTAGCGACTGCTGGCCAAAAGTTCGGATATAACCTGCGTTTTTGCTGTGTCTACGGGGCCGCGATCGGATGCGTTATCCTCAGTCTCTTGGTGTCTTTAGCGTCTTGGTTTTCCAATGAAGCGGTCAGTCTTCACGAACAAGTTCTAGTTGTTGCTTCTGGAATTTATCTGGGAGTCCCATTAGGGATTTTAGGTGCAATTATTTGGAGCATTTTATCTCGATTCCTGGACAAAAAATTATTTGCACCGATTGGAGGCTTTGCATTTAGCATTCTGTTTGGGTTTTCAATCATCCCGATCGCCTTTCTGACTTGGATGTTAATAATAACTTGGGATTATATGAGATGGATTGATGGCGATAGTGGATTTATCGAGTACGTCATCAACGGAATAATTTATAACTTTATTGGTGTCATGACAGAAAGTTTCTTATTTCTGTATCCGATAGCAGTGTTAGTCGGTTTGTCATTTTGGGGACTTTTGCGAAGTCCGATCGTGCCTTCTAATCAGTTGCAGTGGTCGATCGCGAGTGCGAAGCGAAAATTTCTGGATGGAGCAATTTGGGGATTGGGAGTTAGTATTATCTTGGGTTTTTTCTTCCTGGCATTCCAATCTTATAGAGTTACAATAGCCGGATTATTTATATCCGGTTGGTCTTTTGGTATAAATTTGTCGATCTTGGGGTTAACCAATGCCTTATTTTTAACATTGCTGTTTGAAATAATTGGTGGAGCCATCGGCTTTTTTGTAGGTGGGTTAACCGGAACGGCGATCGAAACCACAACAACTCCCAATCAAGGAGTTTGGCAGTCGGTTCGCAATACTCTAATTTTAGGCACAGTATCGACTCTCGTTCTAGGAACAATATTGGCTCTTTTGAATGTCCCTATTTCCTTGGCAATTATCCTGGGATTTGTTATAGCAATGCTGAGTGGAGGTTTAACGGCAGTCAAACACTTTTTACTGCGGGTAGTGCTGCGATCGTGCCGTCTGACACCCTGGAACTACGCTCGTTTTCTCGACTATGCCACATCTTGCATTTTTCTACAAAAGATTGGCGGTGGATATATCTTTATTCATCGCTTGCTCTTAGAACACTTTGCATCTATGGATTTGCAACTGTCACTTAAGAATAAAAACCAATGAGAAATAATGTCTGGAAAATTCACTTTCTTGCGTGGACGAACGGCATTGTCGTTCTGCTTATCTTGGCTTGGATGCTGTTTGCCTTCAGAACAAACAGGATTTTCACAAAATATGTATCTGAAGCGCAAGTTTTTGTTGATACAATTTCAGGAAATGTTCCCGAAAATCGGACAAATTCATCTGTCTTAGAACTTAAAGCATTGGTAGCCGATCTAGGAATCGATTGGGAAAATAATGTCGATCCAGATAGCGATGTTAGTATTTCCCAACAAGGGGGAGTTCTTTGGCAGAATGCTTACAGTCAGATCGCGAATTATGTCCACTATGTATATGCAAGCAATCCAGAAGGATATGGATCGCGAGAAAATCCCGATCGCGTTGCCGATCTGTTCTTTCCCGAAATAGAAGATCGTAGCGAAGCACAAAGTTATATTGTTTTGAATCGGGAGACTTTAAGCAATATTCGCGATCTCACTTCTGAATCCCAAGAAACTGATTCGAGAATGTTTGACGCTAATCTAGATTATACAAACCGTCGAACTATTAACACACTTGTTAATGTCGTGATGTTTGAAATTCTTTATTCTCTATATCGTCAGGAAAGTGACAGCCAGGACTTAACGATGGCGAACTTACAACTGATAGGACAATTGTATGCCGACATAGATACGCAATCGAGTCGTTTGGTATCCTTCCAGATGTATTCAGATCTCGATCGAACGTTGGTTCAATTTATACGAAATTTAGATGATTTGCCCGATGATTGGGACGATCGACTGCCATTCCTAAAGCTCGATCGACAAGCATTATTTTTGGAGTCATTGAAACTGGACGTTGCTCGCTACATCTATAGTTTAGACAATCCCAACACAGAAGAAAGTTCAAATAATGCTTTAGAACGCTTTTTGTTTGCCGTTCGCAAACCTTACTTAAGTTGGATTGCCATGGATGTTTGGAAAACTCGCAATCGGATTGACGATCGCCTCCAAAATACAGATTTTTGCACGGTCGATCCGGAAACCCTTAAAACTTATAACAATCCCGATCTACAGTTGTCTGGATGGAATCCTTATGGCGATACAACGATCGTTTCGTGGCTGGAAATGGGAGAACTGGAGTTACAATGGGAACTTACGGAAAAGGTGCAGCAAGTCAAAGCAGTGGCTCGAAAACAAGAAAAATTTCCCGATACCATTCCGGGAATTGAGACTTCGATGTGCGAGGAAAGTCGCTGGAATTACCAAGTAAATGCTGACGGTACGGCAACCGTCAGCTTAGAAAACATCCCCCCCGCACTCAAACTCAGCCGTCGCGATGTATCTTGGACATACACGATTGCTTTACCATCAAGCACAGTTAATTAACCGAAATCGAAGTCGCCAAACGACGCTGTTGTAATTGGGAAACCGTATCTTGCCGAACTGCTCGCGTAATGGGGTAAAAATAGGTCAAAACCAAACTACCCAACAAAGCGAGAACGGGTAAATACACCATTAACAAGCGAATGGCGAATAAAGCCGAATCCGGTTGCCAGGTGGCCGTTTCTTGAAACCCCGATCGCGCCAAAACTTGACCGACAAAAAATAGTCCCAGTCCCAGGGTTCCTTTTTGTAAAAACACCAAGAAACTGTAGAACAATCCTCCTCGGCGCTGTCCGGTATGCAACTCGTCCCAGTCGATTACTTCTGGTAGCATGGAAGGGGGAACTAAGTAAGCAACTGCCATCCCAAAACCCGCGATCGCGGCCAGAAGATAGAAGGCAAAAACTTGTCCCGGATGCAGGTAAAACCAGCCCAACTGCGCCGAAATCCACAAGCTCACCCCCATCCACAAAGCGACGCGCTTGCCCAAACGCCGGCTGAGGGGTTCCCAAATTGGCATGGCCACTAATGCCGTTCCTTGCATCACCAAAACCACCGTCGCGATCGCCTTGGCGGGCAATTCCATGTAACTGGCGACGAAATAGGGTAAAATGGCCGGAGTAATTTGTAGCCCCAACCAGCAGAGGGCGTAAATTCCCACCAACATCACCAGGGGACGGTTGGCGAGCATTTTCTTGGCCTCGCTCCAGTTTAAAACCTGTTCGGCCGGGGTGGGTTGAAAGCGTTCGGCGGCGCGAGCGCAACATACGCCGATGGACACCACAATGGCGATCGCGCATACCAAACCGAGTACCCAAAGTTGGCGTTGGGGATCGCCGATCCAATCAGCCATTCCCTGTGCTAAAAGTAACGCACCGATGCAACCGGTTAAACTGAAGCCGTAGCGCCAGCCGTTGAGACGGACGCGATCGCGATCGTCTTCAGTTAAGTCTGTCACCAATGCGCCGTAGGGAATCAAGAACCCGTTGGTGGCGGTTTGGAACAGTAACGCCACCACCAGATAGTAGGCGAAGCGGCCCCACTCGCCCATGGGGGGAACCCACCAATGCAAGGCGAACATGAGGGCTAAAACCGGGGCGCTGCCTAGCATCCAGACGCGCCGCCGACCCCAGCGACTTTGAGTGCGATCGCACAAAATCCCCGCGATCGGGGTACACAGGGCGCTCCAACCGTTGCTTGCGAGCAAGATAATTCCCGCGAGATGAGCGGGAAGGTTGGCAACACTCGTCAAAAAGAAGAAGAAGAAGACATTTAAGACGTTACCCGCCATGGAAGGGCCGAAGTCGGCGACCCCATAGGCGAGTTGCACCGAAACTGGAAGGGTTTCCCGATGCGTGTCGTTGCCCATAGCGCCCTCGCAGAGCAATATTTAGTTACAAAGGTTTATTGTAGGCAAGGTTTCTGGGAATGCGATCGCGACTTTTGTAAAAGTTTTGTAAACTTTGGGTTGCGTGCGTTGGGTACGGTTGCTGGCGTTGAACTGCTGTTACCGAGAGCGTTTGCGATCGAACGGCGATGTCCCGATTGAAGCGCGATCGTCGGATGTGTTAATTTAGGAGAGCGATGGCTTTCGTAAACCGGGGGAATCTTAACCCTAACCTGAATATTTATCCATTACCGATTACCAAGTCTATGCTGAGCCGAGTTGCTGATTCATTTTACTGGATGAACCGTTACATCGAACGAGCCGAAAATGTAGCTCGTTTTGTCGATGTTAACTTAAATTTGATGCTCGATCTGCCGAGTAGCACTCCCCAACAATGGCAGCCGTTGGTGATGACAACGGGAGATTTACCCCTGTTTGAAAGTCGCTACGGCGAAATGAATCCTGACAATGCGATTCAGTTTTTAGCGTTCGACGAAAACTATCCTAACTCCATTGTTTCTTGTATTCGTCGGGCCAGGGAAAATGCGCGATCGATCCGAGAAATTATCTCATCAGAAATGTGGGAAGAGATCAACCTCTTCTACATGATGTTGCAAGAAGCAGAGAAAAGCCACACTTTCGCCACGCTGCCGAATTTATTTTCTGAAATCAAGCAAGCCAGCCATCGCTTTGCCGGAGTTATGAATGCTACCATGTCTCATAACGAGGGATGGCATTTCGGACAAATGGGACGGTTGCTCGAGCGGGGGGACAAAACGGCCCGAATTTTGGATGTGAAATACTTCTTTTTGCTCCCTTCTTTAGACTGGGTGGGAACGCCACTCGATCAACTACAATGGATTGCACTGTTGAAGTCGGCAAGTGCGTATGAAATGTATCGCAAATGCCAGCATCGGATTACGCCGTCTTGCGTGGCTGAGTTTTTAATCCTCGATCGCGAGTTTCCGCGATCGATCTATTTCTGTTTGATGCAGGCGGAATTTTCCCTATGTCAAATTGCCGGAACCACGCCCGGAACTTGGCGCAATAGTGCCGAACGCGCGTTGGGACGCACTTGTGCCGAATTGGGATATTTAACCATTGAAGAGATTACCGAATTGGGGTTGCACGAGTTTCTCGACGGAATGCAGCACAAAATTAACGATATTGGTGACAAGGTTTCGACCACGTTTTTTGGCATCGAACCGTCATCGACCATCGAGCAGGTACAAATGGCATCGGCACGCTAAACTAGAGTCAGTCCCCTTTGCGTTCCCAAACCCATGCAAACTTCTGTTTCTGCACGTTTTGTCGATCGCGCTTTGCACGCGGGCGATCGTCTGGCCCGCAACCTCGGTATGGACTCGCGCGAGTTAACCGATATCCATCGACTGCGCCAACTGCCCGAGGGCAGTTTTGGTAAAGAACTGGCGAACTTTCTCGATCGCCACCAGCTTGTACCTCTCAGTGGCATCCTTCGGCGCAAGCAACTCCACGATAGCGTCCACGTTCTGACGGGTTACGAAGCCGATCCCCTCGGCGAAGCGGAAGTTCAAGCCTTTTTGTTGGGGGCAAAATTCTTCTTACCTAACTTGCTGGTTGGCATGGTTTTGATGGGTGCAATTCGCCGCCAACTTCCCCACCTTAACTACAGCCAACAAGAAGTCCGCCAGCGCCTTTGGCAAGCCTATTGGCGCGGTCGCCGTGCTAATTTTGACCCCGATCGCTGGCAGCCGGAACAGTTGCTAGAAATGCCCCTGGATCGCGTTCGCCATCGGTTTGGGGTTTAGTTTAGCGGGGTAGGCACAGGGGCGCTACCCCTACGAATACCGCGATCTCCGATCTAATATCAAATCCGGTTAATCAATGCTACAATCTGAGACACCTGGGATCGGGCGAAGCATTCACCAACTTAGTTTTGAGTCTAATCGTTCGTTAGCTTATGTGAATGCTTAGCCCCTACAAAATACTGTAACTGTTCTAACGGATCTGATATTAATGGTTCAACTATACCCGATCGCTTCTCCATCCAGATAAATTCCCCAGTCTTTGGTTACAAGTAAAACTGTCACAGCAATGAGAAAAGCGATGACAAGATAAAGAATTAACCACTGGAAAATAAGTTTCATTGTAACTATTCAGGTGTCCGCTCGTCAACAGGCGTAGAAACCCGGTTTCTCGCTTATAGACGGACAAAATTCGAGTTTTCCCCTTCAGAAACCGGGTTTCTCTGTACCACCTGAATACTTACGTTTCATTTTACTGAGTCCGATCGCTTGCCATTGGCTTGCAAGCAATATGCCCTATAGCTTGAAAAGTTTCACCAAAACCCGCTACAATATCAATAGCTCTAAATTTTATCGGTTTTTAAGTAAAAATACTGCCCTCGATCGTGATGCCTTCACCAATTTGGCCCTATAAAACACCGGGAATTCCTGACGAACTGTTCGATCGCTTGCCAGGGATCCCCTTAAGCAAGCGCGAAATTCGCCTATTGTTGCTGTCCCACTTACGTTTGAGTACCAACTGCGTCCTTTGGGATATCGGTGCGGGAACGGGAACCATTCCCATCGAAAGCGCCCTCCTGTGTCCCGAAGGGCGCATTTTTGCCATCGAACGAGATGAAGAAGTCGTCGGGTTAATTCGTCACAACTGCCATCGCTTTCAAGTTAAAAATGTAGAGGTAATTGAAGGTAGCGCCCCCGAATGTTTGGAAACCTTGAGCGATCGCCCCGATCGCGTTTGTATTGAAGGGGGGCGATCGGTCAAAGATATCGTGCGATCGGCATGGAATTACCTGCAACCCGGCGGGCGCGTCGTCGCCACCGCCGCAAATTTAGAGCATCTCTACGCCATTTCCGAATGTTTTGCCGAGTTACAAGTTCGCAATATCGAAGTGGTGCAGTCCTCCGTTAACCGCTTAGAGACTCGAGGCAACCATCAAGTTTTTGCTGCTGTCAGCCCCACCTTTATTTTAAGTGGCGAGAAAATTACATAAGGGAACCTCGATGGATAACACCCCACTAGGTGCTACAATCCCATTTGCAACATCAAGTTTTCTTGCAGTTGCGTAATCTGATCGGAAGTCAACAACGACATAATTTGCTGCGCCGCCGGGTACAAGATATTTTGCAGTTGCGCTTCTTGCTGTCCCGATAAGTTCAAAGCTGCAAAGGCCGCATTGATATCTCCCGTACTTTCTAGGGCATCCTTAAAGGCATATTGTTGGTCGTCGGTTAACAGATCGTCGATGCTGGCACTGGTGCGTGCGAGGATGGGGATAAACTGCTGCACTTGCGTGGCAGTAAAGTTTACGCCATCGAACAAAGGCAAGCCTTGCATTTGGCCGAGGAGTTCTTGCGCCTCTGCGTTGACAGACGGGGTTTGCGCCATGGCTGGGGTAGGTGCAACAGCGATCGCAATGGCAGCAACTCCAGCAAAAATAGAAGCAAGTTGGCGTTTCATAAGTCCGGGATCGATGAGATTTTTTCTATTTTAGTCTGAGGTTTCCAAATGTGCCATCCGATCGCCCGCTTCAGGGGGGAGCCAAAATAAAATCTGGCACGCGGATGGCCCCAGGTTCTCAGCCGCAACAGAAAACGGCCGTGCAAAATAGGGATGCAAGGCCGTTTTCAAACTTTGTCCGACTATTGGGTTTGCGAGCGTCATACTAAGATAATAGGAGCGATCGCCGAGCGCGATGCCGTTTTAGCTCTTCAAAACCGAGATTTCACCGATGAAGATAGCCAAGATTTAGAAGGCGCGTTCGCCGGGAAAACTACAGGAGTTATACCGGGGGCAGCACTTCACTGCCCGCAAGTATCCATCGTCCCAACTGACTGTATCAAAGTATGTCATCTTGCTATCAAAAGTTACGCGCTTGTCCCCTCCGCTACGGATGTCAAACTTTAGGGTGACTGGCGCGCTACAGGCATTTTTGATTTCTACATACTTGGAGGAGGCTCCATCTCGGCCGTATATCAAGGCTACACAATCAGGTAGGTCAACCCGATCGCCGCTACCACAGTCATCGGCCCAACTGGGAGCAGCCGCAAATGTAGCCATCATGCCCAAAATACAAATCAAGCATACGGCTGATTTGAGAACTCGAACAATAAAGCGCATTGTGTCTTTACTCCTTACTCTCATTGCTAATGGTGATGTTGAGAGCGCTTGCGTACAATGCTAGCATCGGATTAGGGAGAAAGTCAGGGAATGCCAAGGATTTTAATATTAAATATTGTAAACCTCCGGTATCGGCCGTCGGTTCTCTCAAAACGAATACGGCCCTGGGGGTTGGTAGACAGGCAACCCGAAACGGCAAGCTGCTGTTACGCAGTGAATTTTCGCCAGCCGGATCGCCTGCTTTTGAGTGGGGAGGATTCATATAAGATAAAATAGCAATGTCCAGACTAGGCGATCGGCGGGCGCGATGACCACCAACGCAGAACGAACAGCAGCAGATACCGATCGAATATTGACGCAGTGGGCGCAACGGGCCATGGGCGATGCCCGTGCTTGCCCGCAGGCGAACCTGCAAGGACGACAGTTACATATCTGGTGCGCTGGCGATCCCCTCCCCGACTCCAGTGCGGTCATGGCCCGCTTCAACGCTGCCATGGAAAGCGATCCGCCCTTTTTGCCGGACGATCGCCCCATCGATCGCGTCTTTCTCTACGGAATTAGACCCGACGCGGCCCCTGGTTCTGCGCCCCAGTGGACGGTACGCTTTGAAGTGGAGTCGCCCGCACCCCCTCCCCAAAAAGAACCCGATGATTCCTTTTCGTCCACCGAACGCCGCCTCGCCTCTGGGGGTCATGCTTTCGCCATCGCCCGCGTCCTCAGTCACGATCTCGAGGCCACCGATATTGAGTTTAAAGTGCGCGTCGAAGATCTCGACAACGACAGCGACTTGCACCGTCGCCTGTGGGTGGCCTGCGAGTCGGCCTACATTCCCGATCCGTCCTTGGTCGCCCAACCGATCGCCCGCAGCTTGCGCGATCTGAACCTACAAGACTTCAAAGATGCGGCGATCGTCGGCCAAGTGACCGGGGAAGATAACCCGGAATGGGTACTGCGCGTCGATCTCACGCCGCCCGATCGCCTTTTGCATCGCTACGCCAGTTGGGGAGACGTGGCCGCTGTCACCGAATGCCTCAACCGCGCCCTGGCCTCCGAGCAAATTGAAACCTCAGCGATCCTCAAACAGTCTACCCTGCACCTGTTTTGCAGTCCAGTTGCAGGTACAGGGGAAGCTGACGATCGGGCGAACGCCGTTCGCCCCTACAGTCCCGAACGCGATCGCACCCTGGCCGCCGTCGCCCCCATCCTCGAAAACCTGGCCCCGCGCGGGATTAAATCCGTGGCCGCCTACGGTCTCGATCGCCCCCACGATGTCTCCTTTCCCGCCCCCGAGTCGCCCTTGTGGGTAGGTTGGCTGGATCTGCCCGCCGCCCGCGACCCCGAGTTGGCTGCCTCCGCCACCCAACTGGCCCGAGAAGGACGTACTGACGCGATCGCCATTTTCCTCGAACGCGCCGTCAACCCCGATCTCAACGTCCGCTTCCAAACCGGGGGCGTGCGCGTTCTGATTCGTCGCAAAAACGATCTGCTGCACGTTTTGGGCGAGTCGTTGGAATGTCCCAGTCGCGATCGCCTGGTGCGTCCCGTTGTCAACTGCTTGCACCAGTTGCGCGTCCCCGGCCTGTCGGGAGTCCGCATTTATGCCCGGCGATCGGGTCAAAAACAGCCCGTCTGGAAGCATGGGGTCGATTTTCGTCCCCGGCCCCCGCGCCTTCGGGATCCCGTACCGGAATTTGCCCCTTCTCGCCCGCCTCAAGACTTGGTGGCCCCCTCGCGGGCTGTGGAATACCGGCCGCAGTTGGTCGAACCTGCACCGCCACCAACCCTTACGTTAAGCGATCGCCTGCATCAGTGGTTGACGCGCACGCCGCTATTTGTCAGCGACGGCGAAATGCAAGCCAGTTTTGGCGCGATCGTCGTTTGGGGCATTTTGGGGATGTTACTAGCTGTCCAGGGCGACATTATTTTAGGACAAGTGTTGCAACCCTACGCCGCCGACACTGTAGGGGCGAACGGCGATCGACCGCAAACCCCCGTCACCGTCCCGGTTGACCCCACCGCAGCCGAGCCCTTACCTAGTCGGGAAACGCCGGTTGAGAACGAAGAAACGGTGTTTAACCGCGATCGCTTCATCGAAGAAGAACCCGCCGTCGAAGCGTGGGACTTTCCCGAAGACGTGGAAAATGCCCCCAACTTCCCCAGTTTCAACAGCGAACAACTCGACGCGCAACTGGCCGCCTACCAGCGCTATCTCGACGAGTTTGGCGTACCGGACGTACTCATTGTCGGGAGTTCTCGGGCCTTGCGCGGTATCGATCCGGCGACTCTAGAACAGGCCCTAGCGGCCGAAGGTTACGCCGAATTGCAAACCTACAATTTTGGCATCAACGGAGCCACCGCCCAAGTGGTAGACTTGCTGCTGCGGCAAATTTTGAGTCCGTCGCAAATTCCCTCGATCGTGATATGGGCCGACGGGGCGCGGGCCTTTAATAGCGGTCGCGACGATCGCACCTACGAAAGCATTGTCGCCTCCGAAGGCTACGAATATTTAACTTCGGGGGGGAGTCCGTTGAGCGATCGACCGGCGGTTACGACCAGTCCGGTGTCCGACTTTTTCGATCGCGTCTCGGACAACTATACCGAACTCAACGATCGTCTGCTCGAGGGTTTAGGAAATGTTTCCCTCGCCTATTCTCAACGCCAAACCCTTAAAAGCGAACTGGCCCGCCTCGCCAGCCAAACTCAACCTTTCGTTCCCGATCTGCCTACACCGTTGTTGGTTGAAACCCCAGAACCGCCCCCCGATCGCGGTTTTCTCCCCATTTCCCAACGCTTCGATCCCGATACCTACTATCAAGACCACCCGCAAGTTTCGGGAGCCTACGATGCTGATTATAAGTCCTTCCAATTGCAAGGCGAGCAGTCAGCCGCGTTTAACTCGATTTTGGCATTTGTCCAACAAAATGACATTCAACTGATCTTCGTGAATTTACCCTTAACCGCCGAATATTTAGACCCGGTGCGATCGCGTTACGAAGAAGAATTCGAGCGCTACATGGTACAAACGTCGCGAGAGGAAGACTTTATCTTTCGCGATTTCTCTCCCCTGTGGCCGCAAGAAAACGAATACTTTTCCGACCCCAGTCACTTAAACCGCTACGGGGCGATCGCCGTTTCCGAACGCTTAGCCCGAGATCCGCTCATTCCCTGGCCTGCGGCCTCTCCTTAAATTCTCGATCGTTGGGGGTAAGTATTCAGGTGGTACAGAGAAACCCGGTTTGGTGAAGGGAGAAACTCGAATTTTGTCCGTCTATAAGCGAGAAACCGGGTTTCTACA
>CAKZKB010000329.1 GCA_937121005.1 uncultured cyanobacterium
ACAAACTGACGGTGTGGAAACTGCCAGCGTCCCCGGTTTAAGGTATAAGCAATATCGGCAAGATCGAGGTTAGGAAATGCTTGGAGATGCTGGGTAAGGCGATCGCGCATTTTTTCCAATGCGTCCTCCGTTTTTGCCGACAGCGACAGCAGTTGTGGATGGTTCGATCGCGTTTCCGGTTCGAGACTCGGTGCTTCTTCTAAAACGACGTGAACGTTAGTTCCACCAAAGCCAAAAGAACTGACACCCGCACGGCGAGGCGTTCCGTTCGCTTCCCAGTTTTTCAGTTCGGTATTGACATAAAACGGACTGTTTTCAAAATCAATTTGTGGGTTGGGGGCGGTAAAATTTAAGCTGGGAGGAATTTGTTTGTGGTGCAATGCCAAAACCGTTTTAATGAATCCCGTAATTCCCGCCGATGCGTCCAAATGCCCGACATTTGTTTTCACCGAACCTACGCTGCAAAACTTAGTGCGATCGCTTTTCTCGCGAAAGGCTTTCGTCATCGCAGCAATCTCGATCGGGTCTCCTAGTGGCGTTCCCGTGCCGTGCGCTTCCATATAAGAAATGCTATCGGGTTCCACTTCTGCCATGATTTGGGCTGCCCGAATGACGCGAGTTTGTCCGTCTTCGCTAGGGGCAGTATAGCCGACTTTTTGCCCGCCATCGTTATTAACTGCCGAACCTTTTATGACTGCATAAATAGTGTCGCGATCGGCGATCGCATCTTCAAGTCGCTTCAGAACTACAACACCAATTCCATTACCGCCAACGGTTCCAGTTGCATCGCGATCGAAGGCCCGACAATGGCCGTCATCCGAGATAATTTCGTCGGGAGAAAGGGTGAGCGAACTTTGCGGAACTTTCACAGAAACCCCCGCACCCAAAGCAATATCGCATTCCCCGCTTAGCAAACTTTGACAGGCTAAATGAACGGCAACTAAGGAGCTCGAACAAGCCGTTCCGACGCTAATACTCGGGCCATTGAGATTCAATTTATAAGAAACTCGCGTCGGCAAATAGTCTTTATCGACACCTACCAATGTTGGCAAAAGTCCGCGAGATTCGATCAGTCCTGGATGGGGTTTGAGATTGTACAGCAGATACGTTCCCATCCCCACGCCAGCAAAAACGCCGATGCTGCGTTCTTCCGTTGGCGAACTGTAACCCGCATTTTCTAAGGCTTCCCAAGCGCATTCGAGAAACATCCGATGTTGGGGATCCATCATTTCTGCTTCTCGGGGATTGAAGCCAAAAAAGTCCGCATCAAAGCGATCGACCTCCTCCAGAACCGATCCGGCTCGAGTTGTTTTCGAGTCTCCATTAGTAGAATCATCGAAAGGGGAAATCAGTTCGACCCCTTCGGCCAAATTTTTCCAAAACGCTTCGATGTTGTTGCTGCGAGGAAAGCGTCCGTTGAGGCCAATAACGGCAATTTCTAATCCAGTGTAAGTAGAGTTCATGTTTTTCAATTTCGATACGATCCGACAAACAGATTTTTGATGTGCGGGTAATTCGTTCGATCGATTACGCCGATCGGGCTCGTTGGAAACGCTTTTTGAGGCGGTTTTTTCCCTGACTCAATTTTTGCTCTATCTCTGCTTTTCGCTCGTTATCGAGGGACAAGTTATTCGCCGTTGCTAGCGATCGCGCTAAACTCTTCACCGTTGTGTACTTAAACAGATCCACTAGGGAAAAAGTTTGTAACTGGGATGGCAAAACCTTCGTCAGTTTCCGATAAATTGCCGTTAGGGACAATGATGTTGCACCGAGATCGAAGAAGTTGTCGTTGACACCGACTTTATCGAGTTCTAGCACCTCTTCAAACACCGAGGCGATCGTGCGTTCGATCTCATTTTCTGGCGGAATATAAGGCACCTCAACTTTTTCAAATAACTCGCCATCGATCGGAAGTGCTTTGCGATCGACCTTGCCATTTTGTGAAAGCGGTAGGGCTTCCAAAAAGACGAAGTCTGACGGAATGGCATATTCGGGTAGCTTTTGTTTTAACCATTGCTTTAACTCCTCGATCGCGGGCTGTTTTTCGCTTTTTTCGGTAACGACGTAGGCAACTAAGCGGGCTTTTTTGCCTGCGCCGATCGCTTTTATTGCGGCCGATCGCACGGTTGGATATTGAGTTAAGGCGGCCTCAACTTCTCCGGCTTCAATGCGATAGCCGCGCAGCTTGATTTGAAAATCGACTCGCCCTAAAAACTCGATGTTGCCATCGGGTAAGTATCGACCGCGATCGCCCGTTCGGTAGAGTCGTTCTCCAGTACGAGGATGGCAGATAAAATTAGCTTCAGTGTTTGCTAAATTCTGCCAGTACCCCTTTGCTAACTGTACTCCAGAGCAGTAAAGCTGACCTGGAACCCAAGTGGGGCAATCTTCTAACGCTTCGTTGAAGATGTAGTATTTGGCATTCGCCATCGGTTTTCCGTAGGGAATACTTTTCCAACTCGGATCGACGCGATCGATGAGATAGCCGATGTTCCAAATGGTAGTTTCTGTGGGGCCGCCAATGCTGAGCAGTTGAATCTCTGGGGCGAATTTGCGAATGCGATCGGGCAGAGAAACCGGCCACCAATCGCCTCCTAAAATTGCCAGACGCAAACTTTCTAAAGAGGCGATCGATCCATCTTCTAAGGTATCGACAAGCATCTCCATTATCGCTGGCACTGAGTTCCACAACGTCACGCCATAGAGTTCCACCAGTTCGGCCCAGTGGGTTGGATCTTTCGCAAACTCGGACTCGGGCAAAACAATCGTTCCTCCTGCACTCAGCAGTCCGAAAATATCGTAAACTGATAGGTCGTGATTGAGGGCAGTTACGCTCAAAATAGAGTCATCTTGGCCCACTTGAAATTGACGATTGGTATGAACCACAACGTTGACAACGTTGGCATGAGTAATCTCGACCCCTTTCGGCAAACCTGTCGAACCCGAGGTATAAATCACGTAAGCCAAATCGTCAGGTGTTTGTACGGAACTCAACGGTTTTAGGGGCATTTTCCCTTCCACATCCACCGACAAACAGTGCTGAGATTCCATTTCTGGCAATCGATCGAGGAGCCAAGATTGCGTCAAGACGATCGCGGTATTGCTGTTTTCTAAAAGATACTGAAATCGTTCTTTTGGCAATCCCGGATCGATGGGAACGTAAGCCGCACCCGCCACCAAAATTCCCAAAACAGCGACAATTTGTTCCCAGCCTTTCTCCATAACAATGGCGATCGGTTGATTGGGTTTTGCGCCGAGTTCTCGCAACTGATGTGCGAGGGTATTGGCGCGATCGCGCAATTCTTGGTACGTGAGTTGGCGTTGCGGTGCAATAACGGCCACTTGTTGCGGATGCTGGCGAACTTGTTCTGCAAACAACTCGTGCAACAGTGCGTTGCAAATCGGCGCGTCGGTGGCGTTAACGGCTTCCCGTTGCGCCATTTGTGCTGTTGGTAACAGTTGCAAATCCGTTTCTTGCCAAGTTGCATCGCAAGTTGCCAGACGATCGAGCAACCGACAATAGCTGTCGAACATATCCCCAATTAAACCATCGGGAAACAGTTCTTCGACCACATCCCAGTTAAAATGTAGCGTCCCGCAATCTTCAGAAACCTGTACGTCCATCCAGGCTTGGGAGGCTTGGCTGATGCCATAAACCAACTCGCCAAAATGACTGAACGTGCGGGTTTCTTGTCCGGTGGCTGCAAATCCTAAAATGCTCGTAAATATGACTGGCATAGCACTCGGCTTGTCACCTTTGCGGCGCGATAGTTCCCGCGTCACTCGGACTCCGCTAAAGTAGCGATGCTCTAAATCTTGCCAAAGTTGGGTTTGGATTTGGCTGGCGCGATCGCGAAATGTTGCTCCCGCCGTCCCATCTACCTCTAAGAGGGTTACGGAGGTAAAGTCTCCCAAAATTTGGTTGACTTGTTCGTGCAATGGCAAGCGATTGAACAACGCTAAGTTGAGGGTAAAGTGCGGACTAGCACTCCAACGCACTAGGATTTCGGCAAAGGCCGACAGCAACAATCCCGAAGGCGTTAACCCTGCTTTTGCTGCTTTTTCTTTGAGCAGTTTCCACTTGCGCGACTCCATCTGCGCGTTGTAGCGACGGCAGCGATGTCCGTCGATCTCTTGTGGCATTTTTGCCAGGGGAAGTTCGGGTGCGGGTGGTAAGCGATCGATACGGTTTAGCCAGTAGTCTCGCGATCGCTGGTAAAGTCCCGTTTTCTCTAGTTCTCGTTCG
>CAKZKB010000330.1 GCA_937121005.1 uncultured cyanobacterium
GGTTTTGCGAGAGTTTGACGGGTAAACCGATGGGATAGGCATCGGCGGCGCAACAAGTAATCACGAAGCGAGCGATAACGAGGTAGTTTTCAGGAAGTTCGGGGGGATGAATGGCGAAACCGATGACATTTGCTTTTTGACTGCTATAAGCATCGGGTTCGGGATAGACGCTGAGGGTGCGCGTCCAGTCAATCAGGCTGCGTTCTTCCGGTTTTTTGCTACTCCGAAAACTTTGCGGCTGCGATCGCGTGGTCGCCGAGAGATCGGCTACCCCTAATTCTAAAGCCGTTTGGCTAGCAAAGGGACGCGGGGCGATGACAAAACCGACGATCGCGGTTAGGATTAAAATACTCGCGCTGACAGCAGGCGGAAGTAACGGCGAGTGAGACGCATCGGGAAAACGGCGGCGCGATCGCGCTAAAATGGCCATCTTCCAAAGACTGACGATCGCCAGTCCGATACCACCGACGACGCTCAACCAGATATAATCGGGATGGATGAGGAGTTTAATCTGTCCGGTGAGCCAGTATTTTAATAACAGCATCCCCCAGGCGAAAACGCCAAAGGCTTCTAGCCAAGGTAGAAGAACGATGCGCGGCGATCGCTTTGGAGATTGAAGTTGCATACCGAACCATTCGAGGGCATTGCCGCCTCATTCTAGCAGATTTTGGGGCCATGAAGGCGGGGCAAGCAATTTCTGTCCCGCAGCGTACAATTCTATCTTAAGGTAGAGTTAAGATTTTAGTAGCTTTTAATACACTAGGATAGACTATCCCAACTTCAATTACGCTCGTGCCGACCTCAACTCTCGTCCATAAAAAAGATAGCATCGACGATCGCGTTACGGCCGGATCGATGGCCCTTTTATTAATGCGTCCCGATCGCGACGCGCAAAATCTCACCGAAGTGATGTTGTTTCGCATTACAGGTGCTTCGGCTAGCTTGTCGATTGACAGCCCTGCCGTAAATTATACCACAGCCGCGCCTCTATTTGTAGATAAAGTGCCCTTAATTGTCGATGTCGGGTAGACGTGCCAACAGTGGTACAATTTGGCCCGGTATCTGTTGAAACCTTGCGCCAAGTCGTGCCAAACGTTCAGCTTGCTTCTCACATGATGAAATAAGACTCTTGTTGAATGACTCTGTGCCTCAATCCTAACTGCGATCGACCGGAAAATAACAACGACGACAAGTTTTGTATTCGCTGCGGATCTCGCTTGCTGTTTGGCGATCGCTACCGTCCTCTTGAAGCAATGGGTGGCGATCGCGTCAGTCCTACATTTCTCGCCGTTGACGAACGACATCCGTCTAATATCCCTTGTATTATAAAACAGTTTCGATCGCGATCGATTGAAGACGATCGCCTGGCCTTTCGCGAAGCCGTTTCGCGACTGTACCGGACGGGGTTGCATCCCCAACTTCCTCAACTGCTAGCCTATTTTCCTCGCGACGATCGCCACTATTTGGTCTGGGAATTCATCACCGGGGAGAACTTAGAACAACGCCTGGAAACCGCAACCTACCTCAACGAAGTTCGCGTGCGGCGGTTGCTAATCGCCGTGCTGTTAATCTTAAACGTCCTCCACCGAGAACATCTCATCCATCGTAACATCAAACCTGCCAATATTATCGATCGCAACGGCAAGCTAATTTTAGTCGGGTTCGGGTCGGCAAAATACGCCACCCGCGAAAACTTGGTCAAAACCGGAACCGTCGTCGGGAGTGCCGAATATACAGCCCCAGAACAGTTGCAAGGTCAAGCCACATTTGCCAGCGATATCTACAGTTTAGGTGCGGTTTGTCTGTATTTACTGACCGGATCTTCACCGTTTGAACTGTTTGATGTCAACGAGAATAAATGGCGGTGGCGCGACTATTTGCCCGAACCCGTTAGCGATAAGTTTGCTGGCATTATCGACAAGACGATCGCCCTTCCTTTGCAGCAGCGATATACATCTGTTTTAGAATGCTTAGAAGATCTCGATCCAAACGTGGCTACGGCATTTCGCGCTAGTCAGCAGCGCCAACAAAAACGGCCGCCGACCTTTGGCTGGAAGCGCGATCGCGTTTTTACACCCGACATTGGTACGGCGATCGATCTTGACTTTTTCGATCTGGAAACCCTGGTTATCGCAGCGCAAAATCGCATCTATTTAAATCGAACTAACACAGAAGATCTCGATGATTTTGCCAGTACCGAAAGCAGTATCCTTGCTTGTACCGTTAGCAGGAATGGCAATGTTTTAGCGACAGGTAACGAAGATGGTAGCGTTGACGTTTGGCAGCGCGACGGCGAAAAGATCGCCCATTTCAAAGGGCATTTACACGCTGTCGAAACCCTGGCGATCGACGAAAAAGGAAAATTTGTAGTCAGTGGAAGTCGCGATCGCACGGCTAAATTGTGGAGCGTCGAAACTGGGGAAAAAATCCGCACTTTCCCCGAAGCCGAAGCCCCGATCGCCTCCGTTGTTTTTCACCGCAACAGCAATCTTTTAGTCATTGGCGATCGCGCGGGAAACATTGGCGTTTGGTGTTTAGATACCGGAGAGTTCGTGCGTAATCTCAAAGAAGATACCGAAGCCATTGTAAACTTGGCACTGTGCAAAGAGGGACGAATTTTAATTAGCAGCCATTGGAACCGAGTTGTCAACGTTTGGAATGTGGAAGTCGGCTGCTTGCTGTATCAGGTCGATCGCATTTTGTTACCCGCCAGTAGCGTCGCCATTTTCTCCAATCTTCGCAATTTTGTTGTTGGCGGTTACGATGGTAGTCTGCGAACCTTCGACCTCAATAGCGGCGAATTGTGGCAACAACTTGGCGATCGCAGTCAAGGAATTGAAGCCGTCGCCGTCAGTCCCAATGGCGAAACTGTTGCCAGTTGCAGCCAACAAGGGACGATCGAAATTTGGCAGCGCGTTCCCTACAATTCCCTGCAAATATAACACAAAATCCAGTCGATCGATATCCCCTCTCCCCTCGTTCCCTGGCTCTGCGGTGGGAATGCTACTCTAGAGGCTCTGCCTCATGTAAAATGGAGGCGGAGCCTCCACAGTTCGTAGCGTCCCTCCGGGGCGCTACGAGGGGGCAAAAACTGATACAACTCTAACGTTCCAAATTGCGCGGATCCAGGGCATCGCGCAACCCATCACCTAATAGGTTAAACGAAAGTACCGTCAACACAATTAGCAATGCTGGCGGCCAGATCAACCAGGGTTGTAAAATTAAAATCGAAGCATTTGTCGCACTCGAGAGCATATTTCCCCAAGAGGGATCTGGCTGCTGAATTCCCAAACCAATGAGACTGAGAACCGACTCGGCGATGATAAAACTGGGAACCGCCAACGTCGCCGAAATGATAATATAAGTGGCAGTTTGTGGCAAAACGTGACGGACGACGATCGCGAACGGATTGGCCCCCATAGCTCGCGCCGCCTGCACGAATTCGCGTTCTTTAATCGAGAGAACTTGCCCGCGAATCACTCGCGCCAAACTCGCCCAACTGATAAACGAAGTGATAACGACAATCAGTAAAAACCGTTGAGCGCTGCTCAAGGTCGGCGGTAAAATTGATGCTAGCGCTACCAGCAAGTAAATACCGGGAATCGTCATCAAAACTTCCACAAAGCGCATAGCAATCGTATCCGTCCAGCCCCCAAAATACCCCGAAACCCCACCGACAAACATTCCCAACGGAAACGAAATGGCGATGCCGACAATGCCGATAAACAAGCTAATGCGAGCGCCGTAAACCAAGCGACTGAACTGATCTCGCCCTTGTTCGTCCGTACCGAGAATGTTGATTTTCGCTTCTCCCGTCGTCCCAAACAGGTGTATATCGCTAGGGATAATGCCAAGCAACTTGTAGCGATCGCCGCGCACAAACAAGCGAACTGGAGAGGGTTGGCTGGTGTCAATTTCGATTTCGCGCTCTCCGGTTTCTAAATCCGTCGGCCCTT
>CAKZKB010000331.1 GCA_937121005.1 uncultured cyanobacterium
CTGGGTACTTTGATAGCGCTCTTGAGCATTCTTCGCCATCAACTTCATTACAATTTGCGCGATCGCGCTGGGAACGGATGGAGAAACCGTCGCGATCGGCGGTGGAGATTGAGCAATATGACAGTGAACTAATTCTAAGGCATCTTCAGCCACAAACGGCCGTTGCCCGGTTAACAGTTCGTAAAAAGTGACTCCCAAAGAATAAAAATCCGTGCGGTAGTCTAAACTGCGGTTCATTCTTCCGGTTTGTTCCGGGGAAATATAAGCGAGGGTTCCTTCTAAAACGTTGGGGTTTTTGAGCGTCGGATTTTCTCGACTCAGTTGGCTGGCGATCCCAAAATCAATGATTTTAACTTGTTGGGTTTCGGCATTAAAAACAATATTGGCGGGATTGATGTCTTTGTGAATAATCTGCTGGGCGTGAATTTGTCCTAAACTCTCGGTAATCGCGATCGCTAAAAACAAAAATTCCGACAGAGAAACGGGCGATCGCTCTTGCAGCCAGTGTTTTAGAGATACTCCCCCAAAGTCTTCTAGTACCATGGCCAGACTTCTTTGCCATTCTTCCAGGCTATAGACTTTGACAATACCGGGGGAATCAAGCTGGCTCGTTAGCTGGTATTCTTGTTTGTAGCGGCGAATTTGCTCTGGGGTGGGGTAGTGTCGGTTGAGAAATTTGACGATAACGGGTCGGCGATCGGCGACTCGCCAAGCGCGATACACTTGGGAGTTGGAGCTATCGTGGATTTGAACAAAGTTTTCGTATCCAGCCAGAGTAACCATGTCAGTCGCTTCGCTCCAATTCAGAGTTCAGAGTTCAGAATTCAGAATTTAAGACCCCACCTTATGGGTGTAGCACAGGCTACGCCAACGACAAGCTCACTTCGACAAGCTCAATGCAAGCAGGGCAAGTGTCCGTGCTTCGCGTTTATTCTTCCACGAATGAATTCGGGGGCTTGTATCCAAGATATTCTCGGTGACGATCGCAGGCACGGAATCGCTACCCGTAGTTATACTTATATTGTCTATCATATCCATGGGCGATCGGCAACATGGCCGAGTCCATCATCCGGTTACAATTTTGGCAACATCACTGCCAATTCGGGTTCTGAGAGGCTACCCTAGCAATAGCGGTTTTTACTGGGGTAGGTATGGTCAAGGAACTCGCCATCGATACGCGCGGTTTGACGAAGCAGTTCGATCGCCACATCGCCGTCAACAACTTAGACTTAGAGGTGGAAACCGGAGAAGTTTACGGACTTATCGGCCCCAACGGTGCGGGAAAAACCACTCTGATCCGGATGCTGGCGGCGGCGGAGGAACCGACAACCGGGGAAATTTATATCAACGGCGATCGCCTGCTGCGCGATCGCACGCATTCGACGCTGAAGCGCTATTTAGGCTATCTTCCCGACGATTTCCCCTTATACGACGATTTAACGGTCTGGGATTATTTAGACTATTTCGCGCGTTTGTACAAGCTGCGCGACCCGAAGCGATCGCAACGGTTGTGGGAAGTGTTAGACTTAGTGCAACTGGGTCACAAGCGCAACGATCTCATTTCTACGCTATCGCGAGGCATGAAACAGCGCTTGAGTTTGGCGCGGACGATCGTCCACGAACCCATCGTTCTGTTACTCGACGAACCCGTTTCCGGCTTAGATCCGATCGCGCGGATGCAGTTTCGCGAAATTATCAAAACCCTGCAAGAAGCGGGAATGACAATTTTAATTTCGTCCCACGTCCTCAGCGATTTAGCCGAACTGTGCACCTCCGTCGGGATTATGGAATTGGGGTTTCTCGTCGAAAGTGCGTCGCTACAAGAACTGTATCAGCGCTTGAGTCGCCAGCAAATTCGTTTGGCTGTCGTCGGCGATCTCGATCCGTTACTTGCTGAGTTAAAACACTATCCGACGGTGGAAACTTGGGAAGTGGTTCCGGGGACGACGCGAGTGCGAGCAACTTTTAACGGTAGCGAAGAAGAGAGTGCCGAACTGTTGCGATCGCTCGTCGGTGCAGGCATCCGCCTCACTGAATTTTACACCACCCAAGAGGATTTGGAAACCATTTTCCTAAAAATGGGCCACCAGCAAGCATCTTAAAGTGAAAAGTTCAAAGGTAAGGATTCAGGTATGCTAGGCTAAACGGGTTTAGAAACCCGGTTTCTCGCTTATAGACGGACAAAATCCGAGTTTCTCCCTTCAGAAACCGGGTTTCTCTGTACCACCTGAATACTGACGTTCAAAGGTCAAAGTTCAAACTTAGGAGGATGGCGTGTTTGCAAGCGTACTAAACCAGGTAGGGGAGTGGAACCCGCAGTTGTTTCGGGAACTCAAAGGCCGACTGACGAAGCGAAATATGGCGATCGCGACTCTATTTTCGATCGCGTTTCAGTCGATTTTGCTGCTGGTCTTTTTCAGCAAACTTCCTACGAAGTTCCCCTCGGAGCGATCGCTTTGGCTAGGTGCCGATCGCGGTCGCATTTACAGAAGCGTTCATCGGTACTGTACTGAGTCGCTGGCGCAGCTTCCCTACGATGGCGACATTTACGAATGCGTCACCAATGCGACGGGGAAAGTTGTCATTAACTGGTCGCAATGGTGGAGCGAGATTTTTGCTTTTCTGACGATCGCCGTGAGTATTGGCGTACTGGTACTGAGTACCTATACAATAATTAGCGATCGCTCCACAGAAGAACGACAAGGCACGTTTAATTTCGTCCGCTTGTCGCCACAATCGGCAACTACAATTTCTGTCGGCAAGCTGTTAGGCGTACCCTGCCTCGTTTATCTCGTCGCTCTCTTAGCTCTACCGTTACACTGGGTTTCTGGCTTAGCGGCTGGCATTCCCATCGCTTCCATTTTAGGAGTTTATATCTGGTTTGTGGCGATC
>CAKZKB010000332.1 GCA_937121005.1 uncultured cyanobacterium
AAGTATCTGTTTCAATGACGATGTTGCCGCCATTTTGAGGAAGATCGGCCGCGAGGGCCGCAAAGACTGGGATTTGTTCTGGGGGCAGTTCGACACTGAAGTTGACCGCACTCCCGGCAGTGGCCGTAATTTGACTCTCGTTATCCAGTTGCAAAGTGTTGGTACGCAGGATTATGTTGCCCCCTGCCCCAAAGGTGGTTTGGACTTCAATGGCCGCTTCGTTATCGAGTTCGATGCGATCGGCATTGACTTCAATGCTGCCGCCCAAACCAGGAGATACCGTTCCGGCTGACACGAGACCGCCGTCTTGTAAAATGAGGCTTCCGGTATTGATAATAACGTTGCCACCGTCGCGAAGCACGGGAAGGTTACGGAATGTACCAACTTGGATGGAACTGGGAAATTCAAAGCGATCGGTTGTCGTGCCGATCAGTTCCACTGACTCAGTGGCATTAATAATAGCATTTCCTGGCTGCCCCTCCCCAGCGCTATTAGCAAAGAATGCTGCTCCGTCGCGCAACGTTAGCCGTTGAGTGGAAACGCGCAGTTCGCCAGCCGATCCCCCACCGCTTGTTACACTAGCATTCAGACTCGTTACTGAAGCTCCAAAAAAACTGCCATCTGCTGGATCTCGAAGAATAACTAATCGGCGACCTATCATTTCAATCGATTCGGAAGCCGAGACCGACAAAACACCACCTTGGCCTTCTCCATTCACATTTGCTGCTATAGTTGCCTCATCTAGCCGCAACTGAGCCGTGTTGAGAGTTAGATCGCCACTATCTCCACCATTAGTATCAGGAGCCTGTTGGTCAACTAAGATCTGAGTGTCAAAAACGTCGGCCGAATCATCAGCATCAATAGTTATGTCCCCTCCCCTGCCGGAAGAAAGGTTAGCCGCGTAAATAAAGGCACTATCTCCGACCACAAAACGAGGCGCGTCAATGGCAATTTCTCCCCCTTGCCCTTCTGCTGAGGCGATGGAATACACGCCGTTAGCTGGTGAGTTGGCTCGGCGATCGAGATCGGTGGCAAAAATAATTGCGGATACATCCGTTCCCAAATCTCCCGACCCGATTAACTCCACTGCTTCGCTTCCTTGCAAGCGAATCGCCCCCCCCCGTCGAGAGCCGAAGTTAATCCCTACAATTTTACTGACGGGCAACATTTGAAACTGGCCAGCACTAACTTCGACCGTGCCGCTCGGCTCGCCGCTAACATCAATAATGCTGCCGCCGGCCATTTGTACGTTACCGAAGTTGCTAACGGTGTCGTAGGTGAGATCGAAACCTTCGCTAACCGCAGCCAAACCGACGCGACTGCCCGGGCCCGTGCTGCCGAGTTCGATGCGTCCGGCAGGTGCGGTGAGGTAGCCCCCTTCTAAGGTTACGTCACCGCCCACCAGAGCCAGGGTATTGCCCGGTTCCACTTGCAGCCCGACAATGGCTCCCGGTTCGGGTTCCGAGGGAATTCCGGTGGGGCTGGTGACGACAGAACGGTTAACAAGGGTTCCCGGTGCGCTGCCAAATTGCAACCCGACGGGTACGGAGATCGCCAGTAGGGGATCGACGGTTGTTTCTATGGTACTGAAGAAGCCACCGTCGGCAAATTCAATGGCATCGGCACTGCTGGCGACAAACGAACCGCCAATATCTAAAGAGGCATTCGGCCCGAAGGTGATGCCGTTGGGGTTGATGAAAAATAAATTGGCCGTACTGTTGGCGGCTAGGGTTCCGTCGATGTTCGAGGCGCTGGCTCCCGTGACGCGAGTGAGGATATTCTCGACGGTGGGGGTGTTGTTGAAGAGAGCGCGGGTTCCCGTCGGCAGGTCGAAGCGATCGAAGCTGTGAAACAAATTTGTCCCTGCTGCGGTACCGCCATCGATGGTAAAGGTGGTGCCGTCGGTGGTGACGGCGGAGTTAACGGGTAAGGTGGAGTCGGGGACGATTTGCGATCGTCCGGGGGAGGCAAGAACAAGCAAGGGAAGGGCAACGAGAGCGGGAAGAACGAGCGATCGAATTGGAGTATCGGGCAACATGGATCTCTCCTAGACGCTGGGAAAAGGCGATGCTGTGCGGTTGCGAGCTTAGATGCACCCTGATGGCAAGGAGTTGGTTTCTGTTGCAGTTTTGACTTCTCTCCCGGCTGAAGCACGGGAGATTCTAAACGGAAACTCCGCAACG
>CAKZKB010000333.1 GCA_937121005.1 uncultured cyanobacterium
CTCGATTTTAAATTTGGGTATCCACAAATTCATCTCTTGAGGCATAAATGAAGTCGAGAGCCAACGCTCGAGATTATCGATGGTGAGGGTTGCTTCAATGTCGGCTAAGGTGTGTCCCTCTTCGGGCAACAAAATCACCATGGACAGCCAATCGTCAGTATACCAAAGTTTGACGACGTGCAAGTCATCAATGGCGGCATAATCAACTGCAATATTGCCGATCATCGTCGGCACCATCGCAGTTTGGTTCGGGGAAATGGTGAAGACTTCAGGTTGGGTATCTTCGGGGTCGAACGGATCGAACCAAGGGGATTTAAAATAGATGGCATTGGTGAGCACGAACCGAGTCAGTTCGTCGATCGCCCCATTGGGAATCAGTTCGTCAATTTTTCCCTGGGTTTGTTGGCTCACCCATTCGTTAATGCGCGATCGACAGGCTTCGGGTTCCCTGGCAAAGTCGAGCAATTCCGGTTCGGCTCCGTAGTACGATCGCGTTATCTCCAAAAAACTGGCCAAAAAACGATAATTTTGTTGCAGCCAAACGCGATTTGCAGTCGAGATTTGCGTTTGCGGATCGCTGGAGGTAGAGATGCGCTCTTGCAACTGGCTCAACCCGACATGAAGGCGATCGTCCGACCAGGGAAAGTACATCACCTGCGCCATTTGTCGGGCGGTTTCTCCGCGCGCCCCGGAATAAGTCATGCCCAACGCCAACGACAAACTGTAGGGGGAAAACAGCAAGTTCCCGTTGCTATCGTCGTTGAGTTGGTGGTACAGATCGATGGCAAATTGATTGTTGGCACGGGCGATCGCATCCAGGTCGAATTCCTCCGCACGCTGGGCGATCTCCGGCTCGGGTGGGGGCGACCCTCGGGCCGGAAGAACGACCGCGATCGCCGCTACACAAGCGATCGCCAAGTGTTGCCAACTCGCGAAAAAACAAGGGTTCATGCCAGGACTCGATTAAAATATTCCCGATGTCGATGCCGACGCGATCGTCGCTTTCCCCCAATGGTCACTTCAATTTTAAGCGATCGTCGCCTCTAATGCCTGCTTCAAGTCCCGTGTTAAATCCGTCACAGCCTGTCGGGCTCCGCGACGGTTGGCGCTGTACTCGGCCAGGCGATCGCTGACGCAAAGGGGTTCGCCGAGGGTTAAAACGACTCGTTGCGGCCCCAGTTGCGCGTCCGCAAATTTCCCCGTTCCTTCAATGCGTGCCACTGCTTTTTGTAACAACAAAACTGTATCGGCAAAGCGTTCGACACTGGGGTTTTCGCGCACGTAATGTCCGGTCATAGCCACAAAACTTTCGACAAGCCTCATGTGCCACATTCGCAGATCGGCTTCTTCGGCAACGCGATCGGCCAGTCCCCGTTCTAATTCCGATAGCTTTCCAGGTTCTTCGAGTTCTTGACGAAAAATACGCTCCCAACCTGCTTGTTCGATCCGCAAACAGCGCTCTTGCAAGTCGCCTTTCCCGCGCAGTCCGAAATACTCCTCAGCGACTTCTAAAGCTGCATTCACCAAAACTTGCAAGCGATCGCGAAGTTCTTCATTGGTATCGGGCGGTTCTTTTCCCTGTTTGTCCCCCAAAGATTTCTTATAAAACTGTTGGTAAAATCGTTCCATGACCAGCAAGAGTTGGCAGCCAACCCCGTACAAGCGGCGATACAAAATCGCTTCCGGATTGCCTTCTCCCTTGTCGATCGCGGCTCCGGTTTGCGCTTCCAAGCTGGCCAGGAGGCGATCGATCCCGTTCCAAGGGGGCGACAAATAATAATAACGAATGCCCAAAGGAAGGATAACAACGGTTTCGTTGCGCCCCGCTCGTTGCAAGTCTTCCGCGCACCAAAATCCTAACTGAGCGATTCCCGGTTCGAGAGGGCTGATAATTTCGTTATGTTGGTTGGTGTGTCCTTCGGGAGCCGCCGCCATGGGAAAAAGCCCGTTGGCAAATAATTGTCGTGCCGATCGCAAGCCGACTAAATCTGCTTTTCCCCGGTGGATCGGCGTACCTCCCAACTTAGAAAATAGCCAACCGATCCCCTGTCCCATCCACAAGGGAATGCCGCGATCGTAGATAAAATGGAAGTGAGTCGGCTCGGCTAAATCGACTCCCGCATCGCGGGCGGATCGAGGCAAAAAGTTCCACATCAACTGACACAAAAAGAGCGGATCGCGGGGACTCGGATGGCGAAATGCCAGCAAAAAGCGAACTTTTCCCGCTTGAAATTGGCGGTACAAATCCACCAAGCGATCGCCATTTTTGACCTCGACGCGGGTCACGGAGGTTTTCCATCGCTGCACTAGGGGAAGTGACAGTCGCGCCAGCGATCGCACGGCGGGGGTGTAGTCTGGGGGAATGAACTCTAGGGGCGGGCGGGCTTTATCCACAGAATCGATACCGAGGGACTTCTCACTAATTTTACTCGATCGCCACAGTTAGGAAAAATCGCCGGCTGGCGAGGGCGATCGCGGGGATCGCGATCGCGATGGGTTTCGACTTCGATCGACAAATGGGAAAATTGAGGTCGAGGCTGTCGCGCTTCGGGTTAAAATGACGTGAGGGCGATCGTCTTGCTGTCGAACCGATCTCAATTGTAGCACGTCATTGTCTCGATTTCTATGGCAACCATTAACGACAACTATCTCAAACTCAAAGCGGGCTATCTGTTCCCCGAAATTGCCCGACGAGTGACTGTTTTCGCCGAAGCCAACCCGGACGCGAAAATCATTAAACTGGGCATCGGCGATGTCACCGAACCGCTTCCCCTGGCCTGTCGCCAAGCTATGCTCAAAGCAGTGGAAGAAATGGGCGATCGCGATACGTTTAAAGGATACGGCCCGGAACAAGGCTACGGTTGGTTGCGAGAAAAAATTGCCGCCAACGACTTCCAAAAACGCGGCTGCGATATCGATGCTTCTGAGATTTTCGTCTCCGATGGTGCCAAGTGCGATACGGGAAATATTCTCGATATTTTTGGCAAAGATAACGCGATCGCTGTCACCGATCCGGTGTATCCCGTGTATGTCGATACCAACGTCATGGCCGGACATACGGGGCCGCAAAACGACAAAGGGGAATACGAAGGATTGGTCTATTTACCCATGACCGCCGACAACAATTTTACCCCAGATTTGCCCGCGAAAAACGTCGATCTGATTTATTTGTGCTTTCCCAACAATCCGACGGGCGTGGTTGCTAGCAAAGAACAACTGAAAAAATGGGTCGATTACGCCAAAGCCAACGATGCCATCATCTTTTTTGATGCGGCTTACGAAGCCTTCATTACCGACTCGGAAATTCCCCATTCCATTTACGAAATTGAAGGGGCAAAAGACTGCGCGATCGAGTTTCGTTCCTTCTCGAAAAATGCTGGATTTACCGGGACGCGGTGCGCTTTTACGGTCGTGCCAAAAACCCTCACGGCGAAAGCCTCCGACGGTAGCACAGTCGAACTGCACAAACTTTGGAATCGTCGCCAGTCTACTAAGTTTAATGGCGTTTCTTACATCGTCCAACGCGGCGCAGAAGCAGTGTATTCCCCAGAGGGACAAGCACAAATTAAAGCCCTCATCGACTTCTATTTGGAGAACGCCAAAATTGTCCGCGATCGTCTCACCGATGCCGGACTGACCGTGTACGGCGGAGTCAACGCGCCCTACGTTTGGGTACAAACCCCGGCCGGTTTGTCGAGTTGGGACTTTTTTGATAAGCTGTTACAAAATGCCAATGTCGTCGGTACGCCCGGATCGGGATTTGGGGCGGCCGGTGAAGGCTATTTTCGCATTTCTGCCTTTAACAGTCGCGACAACGTGGAAGAAGCCATGAAGCGCATTAGTACCATGTAAATTATCCGTTGGGGCGTACATTCTGCGCCCTCAACTTTTAAAATTGGGATGAGCCATGGAAACTCGAATAATATGAAATCCGGTTAATCAATGCTACAACCCCATCGCCTGGGCGGGCGAAGCATTTACCTACCTCTACGAGGAATTCAAAATTCGTCTTGGGTCTTGAAAAGTTCAGGGGGAAGAAAATCTACACCC
>CAKZKB010000334.1 GCA_937121005.1 uncultured cyanobacterium
GTCGGTGCTGGCAAAAGCCCGCAAATGACCGGGTAGGGCATCGCTGGCCCCGGCGACCCCCTAGCGAACCCGGAAAAAACCTTCCGCACCTTCGAGCTCATCGCCAAGGAAGCCCCCGATATCAAACTGTGCTTGTCTACCAACGGTTTGATGCTTCCCGATTACGTCGATCGCATTAAAGAACTAAATATCGATCATGTCACCATCACTATTAATATGGTAGACCCGACGATCGGGGAAAAAATTTATCCCTGGGTTCACTATCGCCGCAAGCGCTATCGCGGTATTGAAGGGGTGAAAATCCTCCACGAACGGCAAATGGAAGGGTTAGAAGCCCTGCAAGCGGCCGACATCCTCTGCAAAGTCAACTCCGTATTGATTCCGGGTATCAACGACGAACATATGCCCGAAGTCAACAAAGCCATTCGCGCTCGCGGAGCCTTCTTGCACAATATCATGCCTTTGATTTCGGCTCCCGAACACGGCACGTACTTCGGACTCCACGGCCAGCGCGGCCCCAACCCCAAAGAGCTAAAAACCGTTCAGGACAACTGTTCGGGCAACATGAAGCTGATGCGCCACTGTCGCCAATGTCGCGCTGATGCAGTCGGTTTGTTGGGTGAAGACCGCAGCATGGAATTTACCAAAGACAAATTCTCGGCCATGTCGGCGGACTACAACTTAGAACAGCGTCAAGCCGTCCACCGCGATATCGAACGGGCTCGGGAAGAAATCGCGGCCAAAAAACAAGCCGCCGTGCGACGCGATCGCGTTACCGAATCTCCAAAAGTCCTCGTTGCAGTGGCAACCAAAGGCGGCGGTATCGTCAACCAACACTTCGGTCATGCCAAAGAATTCACGATCTACGAAGTTGATGCGGTTGAAGCCAAGTTTATCAGCCATCGCAAAGTGGCAGACTACTGTCAAGGTGGCTATGGCGAAGAAGCGACGCTCGCTGGCATTATCAACACCATTTCCGATTGCAAAGCGGTATTTGCCTCTAAAGTCGGCCCTTGCCCGCAAAAAGAATTGCAAAAAGCCGGATTGGATGTGGTAGAAGCCTACGACGCGATCGAAACTCTGGCTCGCCAATTCTACGACGATCGCGTTCTGGCTCAAACCGTCTAAATTACCGCGACTCGCTCCGTTTTTCCGCACCCACGCAGTACCCGAGGAATCGAATCATGAGTTACACCATTACGAAGGCTTGTATTGGCTGCCAACGATGCCTCCCAGCCTGTCCGACGGACGCGATCGCCACTGATGGCTCCACATTCTGGATCGATAGCGATCGCTGCAATCGCTGTCAAGGCTCCTATCAGGTTCCCCAATGTTGGGCCGTCTGCCCCACCAATGAAGGTTGCATCCCCTTACCCCTAGCCTCCGAAAACTCCGACTACTGGGAATCCTGGTTCGCCACTTACAACCAAATGTTGGCTCGCTTGCAGGCTCAACCCTCCCCTTACTGGCGGCAATGGTTCGAGACCTATTCCCAAATGGTACGCCGCTTGCAGACTCAATAACTTCTTCTGAGTTCAGAGTTCAGAATTCAGAGTTCAGAATTCAGAAGAAGTAGACTTCTAAAGACTTCCCTTTATTTACTGCGGAGAGAAAGAGATGGTTATTTATTTAGATAACAATGCCACCACAGCGATCGCCCCAGAAGTGTTAGATGTAATGCTACCCTACTTGCGCGATTTCTACGGAAACCCCTCCTCGATGCACCGTTTCGGCGGACAAGTGGGAATGGCGGTGCGCGATGCCAGAAGCCAAGTCGCCGAACTCTTAGGCGCAGAAGATACCGAAATCATCTTCACCAGTTGCGGTAGCGAAAGCAACAACACGGCTATCCATGCTGCCCTAGCTGCCCAACCGGAAAAGCGCCACATCGTCACCACCGCCGTCGAACATCCGGCCGTGCTCTCGGTTTGCAAACATCTAGAGAAAAAAGGTTACACCGTCACCTATTTATCCGTTGACAGTCGCGGACAACTCGATTTAATGGAAGTGGAAGCGGCGGTTACGGGCGGCACTGCCCTAGTAACAACCATGTACGCCAATAACGAGACTGGGGTGATTTTCCCCATCGAACAAATTGGCGCGATCGCCAAAGAATGCGGCGCAACCTTCCATGTCGATGCCGTCCAAGCCGTCGGAAAAATTCCCATCGATCTGAGCAACAGCACCATCGATTTGCTAACCCTATCGGGTCACAAACTCCACGCCCCCAAAGGCATTGGTGCGCTGTACGTGCGACGCGGTTTCCGCTTCCGTCCCTTCCTCCTCGGCGGACATCAAGAACGGGGTCGTCGCGCCGGAACCCAGAATGTCCCTGGCATTATCGCCCTCGGAAAAGCTGCCGAACTCGCTCGCCAAGCGGACACCGAACACGAAGCCCGGTTGCGCGACTATCTCGAACATTGGTTTCTAGCCACTATTCCCGAATGCAATGTCAACGGCGGTGGATCGCCTCGCCTTCCGAACACGACCAACATCGGTTTCAAGTATATCGAAGGCGAAGCCATTCTCTATATGCTCGATCGCGAAGAAATCTGTGCCTCTTCCGGTTCGGCTTGCACCTCCGGTTCTCTCGATCCCTCCCACGTCCTCACAGCAATGGGATTGCCTTACACCATTCTGCACGGTTCGATTCGCTTCAGTCTTTCTCGGTTCACCACCGAAGCTGCAATCCAGCACGTCCTCTC
>CAKZKB010000335.1 GCA_937121005.1 uncultured cyanobacterium
TTTTCTTCGCTTGTCACTTTCAAGCCATTTTGAAGTACTTTTTTCAAGAACATTTTCAGGATAAAAATTATGCTTCTTTGATTTTGTAAAATGGTAAACTCTTTCAAACCCATCTTTTAGTCTTGTTTTTGCACCAGTAGGAAAAGGATTTGTTTTGTTCCATATAAATTCATCAACAAATCTTAACCCAAGTTTTTCGATAAAATGCAGCAGGGTTACGACTGCGTGTTTGGCAGTCGCTTCTGTCGCGGCGGAAAAATCGTAGATAGTTCTCTCAAACGCAAGTTTATCAGTTGGGGTGGAACCCTGGCAACCAATCTTTTACTGGGAACCAAACTCAGCGACATGACCAGTGGGTTTGAATTGTTTACCCGACCCGCCCTAGAAGCCGTTCTCAACAACGGAATCCGATCGCGAGGGCATTTTTTTCAAACGGAAATCCGCGTCTTCTGCCACCATTTTCGCATCGCTGAAGTCCCAATATGCTATCGTTCTGCCAGCCCTAGCGTCAACAATTCCGCGATCGAAGATGCGTTTAGTAACCTCTGGCGCATGACCCGCAAGCGCTTCGCCGGGACGCTGTGGAACTCTCGAATTTCTCTTCCTTCTCAACAGTTATGGATGCAAAAGTCGCCCTAGTCGTCACCTCGATCGCCGCGCCGAATGCGGTGTTAAAACAACTGGCATCTGGCAGTCAGGACAATGGCTGGCATTTTATTGTTATTGGCGACGAAAAAAGCCCGTCGGATTTTCAGTTAGACGGCTGCGATTTCTATAGTTTGCAGCGCCAAGCCGAGCTCGATTTCAAATTCGCCCGTTCTTGCCCGAAACGGCACTACGCGCGGAAGAATATCGGTTATTTGCTCGCTTGGCAAGCGGGTCGAGATCTGATTGTGGAAACCGATGACGACAACATCCCCCGTGCGGATTTTTGGGGCGATCGCGATCGAATGCAAACCGTTCCCGTCGTTTCCGGTGCAGGGTGGGTGAATGCCTATCGTTATTTTAGCGAAGCAAATATTTGGCCGCGCGGATTGCCTTTAGATGAGGTGCGATCGCCCTTACCGCAAGCCTGGGAAGATCTAGAAACCGCCGACATCGACTGTCCGATCCAGCAAGGGTTAGCCGATGAAAATCCCGATGTCGATGCCATCTATCGCTTGGTGTTACCCTTACCGCAACGCTTTCGCTGCGATCGTCGCGTGGCGCTAACGGAGGGGAGTTGGTGTCCGTTTAACAGCCAAAATACCACCTGGTGGTCAGACGCATTTCCCCTATTGTATCTCCCCGCATACTGTTCGTTTCGGATGACCGATATTTGGCGCAGTTTTGTCGCCCAGCGCATCGCCACTGCGAACAATTGGGGCATTTTATTCCACGAACCCACCGTCTGGCAAGATCGTAACGAACACGATCTCATGCGCGACTTTGAAGGGGAAATTCCCGGTTATCGCCACAATCGTACCATTGGAAAAGCCCTAGGGGAGTTGACGTTAGAACCCGGAACTGATAAACTTGGAGAAAACCTGCAAATCTGTTACGATAAGCTGGTGAGTTTGTCCGTCATTGAGCCGCAGGAGTTGGATTTGCTGGCTGCGTGGCTGGACGATATTGCTGCATTATCGCGGCCAAGGAATGCGCGTTTCGGCTGCTAACAAACGGGCAACCGCCGCCGCACCTTCAGCGTTTAAGTGACTCGGATCGGCAAAGTAATCGTTGCGACCCGAAAACGCACCGGATAGGTCTACAAACGTAAACCCTTGTTGTGTGGCTCGCTGTCCCATCACCGTGCTAAACTGACGCTCGTAAGCGAGTCGTACTGGATCTAAATAGTCGCTCGATAGGGGCAAACTGACGATCGCGACGGGAATATTGCGCGATCGCGCAAACGCCATCAAAGACTGCAACGCCGCCGCCTGTTCGCCACCTAAATTAAACGGTTGGTAGTCGCCATCGTAACGACCCCCAACGCGAGGAAAAGTTTGGTAGTAACTGACTGGATCGAAGCGATCGTCTACAGGCAAAAACCCGTTAGAATCGATCGCACTGACCCACAAGCGAATCGCAGTCGTTTCCAATTGCGGGACGTTGCCCAGTTGTTCGCGAGCATCGGCAAGTAGACTATTAGTTAGATGTACATCGTGCGGATCGAGGTCGTCATCTTGGAGTTGTAAGACTTGAGGCTGTTGCTTCCAGAATGGATTAACGCCGTTAACCCCTACAGTTTCGCTGGTTTTTTGCCCCTTTTGCGTCCCTTCAGCCGAGGCTTGGGAGACGATCGCCCGATAGCCCGGAGAGTTGATAATGGCCTGATAAGTGCGATCGCTGCGTCCGCTATTGAAAGCCCGCACGCCATCGGCCCAAACAATTAAATCCGGGAGTTCTTCGGGTTTAAGAATTTGGCGAACAATTAAATTCACGACTTGCGCCGTCGCCCCATTCACGCCAAAATTAAAGACCTTGATATCGCCATAACCGCGATCGCCTAAAGCCCGTTGCAGCGCCTTAGCATCTACCCCTTGCAACACCCGCGAACTGCCCACCACCAGGACATCGGGTTTGCCAACGGCGGCGATATACGATCGATAGAGTTCCAATTGCGCGTCGAGAAGGGGACTGTTAAACGTCGGAAACGCAGCCTCCCCCGCCGTCGCCGCCAAAGAGAGAGAAAATGCCGCATTACGCAAGTATTCGACCACTTTTTTCTGGGCAAATTCCCGCTTGGGACTGTTGGGGGGCACCGCTTGCATTCCCGCCACCGCTTGCATCCACTGGCGGGCCGCCCGATCCCATTCGGCGGCGGTGTTGGCTTGCTGGCTGAGTTCCCAGGCTTGCAGGGCTGCGGCCAAGGCGCGATCGAACTCATCGGCCGTATTCTGTCCGGTTTGGGCGAAAACCGCAACTGACGGTCGCCACTTGAAGCCGAAAACGGGAAAGGCGACTAGCAACACGCCGACAATGGCGGCGATCGCGCTTCTTTTAGGCAGTTGTTTTCCGGTCATTTCAACGAGCAACGCATCAACGAACAACGATCGACGATTATACAACGAAGCGATGGTTTCGGGTGGTATAGCGTTCGCGATCGCGCTTCTATGTCCCAGATATCTTGACCAAGAATAGACCGGATACAAGCCCCCAGATTCATCCGAGGGGTCAATCTAAAATCCGTCTTGGGTGTTGAAAAGTTCGGGGGGAAGAAAATCTACACCCCCAACTTTCCGCAAAATCTAAAATCCAAAATTGATTGACGCGATCGCTTTAAGCTATGATAGTCGATCGCATCGATAACCACACCGGGCTATGAGTAAGGGAACGCTATTTGACAAAGTTTGGGACGCGCACGCCGTCGGGACGCTGCCCTCGGGACAGACGCAATTGTTCGTGGGGCTGCACCTGATCCACGAAGTCACCAGCCCGCAAGCATTTGCCATGCTGCGCGAACGGGGACTGAAGGTACAATATCCCCATCGCACCCTGGCGACGGTGGATCACATTGTCCCCACCGAAAACCAAGCCCGTCCCTTCGCCGATCCCCTGGCCGAAGAAATGATGCAGGCATTGGAAAATAACTGCAACGAGTTCGACATTCCATTTTACAACGTCGGTTCGGGCCGTCAGGGCATCGTCCACGTCATCGCCCCAGAACGGGGACTGACCCAACCGGGAATGACGATCGCCTGTGGAGACAGCCATACCTCGACTCACGGCGCATTTGGGGCGATCGCGTTTGGGATCGGCACCAGCCAGATCCGCGACGTGCTCGCTTCGCAAACCCTAGCATTAGAAAAGCTCAAAGTTCGCAAAATTGAAGTCAACGGCCAACTGCGTCCGGGGGTTTACGCCAAAGATGTCATCCTGCACATCATCCGTAAATTGGGCGTGAAAGGTGGAGTCGGCTACGCTTACGAATTCGCCGGAACCACGTTCGAGAACATGACCATGGAAGAACGGATGACAGCGTGCAATATGTCCATCGAAGGCGGTGCTCGTTGCGGTTATGTTAACCCGGATAATACCACTTACGACTACTTAAAAGGGCGCGAATTTGCCCCCCAAGGCGAAGACTGGGAAAAAGCAGTCGAATGGTGGAACAACATTCGCAGCGACG
>CAKZKB010000336.1 GCA_937121005.1 uncultured cyanobacterium
ATTGGGATCGCGGTTGTTATCCATCGCCGTTTGCGGGGTCAGCGTCACCATTTGGATGCCGACAAAGGGATGGGGCACCGCTTGTCCGCGTTCGAGTTGGGTGGTGGCTTCGCGGGCGGTATTGATAGGAATGGCAAAGCCGATGCCCGTGGCCCCGGCGCGAATGGCGGTGTTGATACCGATGACTTCGCCCCGTTCGTTGAGGAGGGGGCCGCCGGAATTGCCGGGGTTGATAGCAGCATCAGTTTGGATGAAGTCGATGCGCTTGTCGGGGATGCCCGCTTGGGCGCTCGATCGGTTTAAGGTACTGATAATGCCCAGGGTGACGGTGTTATCCAGACCGAGGGGGTTGCCCACCGCGATCGCCCAGTCGCCGACGCGCACGGTTTCCGAGTTGCCGAGGGGGGCAACGGGCAAGGAACCACCCGCCGCATCAATTTTGACCACCGCCAGATCGGTGACGGTATCGGTGCCCAGGACGCGACCCTCGAATTCGCGGCCGTCTTTGAGGGTGACGGTAACGCGATCGGCCCGGTTGACGACATGGGCGTTGGTGAGGATGGAACCACTGCGATCGTAGATGAAACCCGATCCCTGGCCGCTGACTCGTTCTTCGCGGGGCATATTGGGGATCCCTTCGCCAAAAAAGCGACGGAAGAAGGGATCCTCGAGGAACGGATCCAAGTCGCGGCTGACGGTGCGTTCCGTATCGATGCGAACCACGGCCCGGCCGACGCGATCGACGGCATCGGTGACGAAGCTGCGGCTGGCAACATCGGGCGATCGCTGGGCGATCTCGGTTTGCGCCCGTACCGGGATAGCAAATATGCCTAGCGAGAGAAATGCCCCTACCACCAAGGCGAGGACGTGAGTCAAGAGCGATCGTGTGAAGCGAGTACGTGCCAGCAAAGTTATTACCTCGAATAGCGAGCGGGAATTCTTTGATTTCATCAACCCCAATCCGAGAATATAGCATATCACATTTGTTGGCAGCAACGATCGCGATTTGCGCTAAGCTGAAAATGAATGTCGCGATCGCCCTGGTGGAAAATGACTTTCTGGCACTCTCTCCGCTTGCTGCTTCTCTCTAGCCTCGCTGCCCTCGTCTGTTGGCTGTGGATGCCCGATGCTAGCGCCTTGGTTCCTGTCGAACTCTCGGATCTGTCCTATCGCGAATGTGCCGATGAGGTGGGCGAAGGCATGGTCTTAAGCGGTTCGGTGAATGCGGCTAACTGCTTTATCGTCACCGGAAAAGCCACCAACACTTCGGGTAAACCTGTGGTCAATGCGGATATTTTCGGTCGCATTTACGATGCCAACCACAACAATGTTTTACCCAACCGCAATCGTTTGGGGGCGATCGACTACGTGCCTCCCGGCGATAGCGAATTTGAGTTGCGAATTTCCGTTCCCGCCAACCAACCCTTACCTTTAGAATTGAGCAAGTTTAAGGCTTCTGGGTTTACTGGACGAGTGCGCCGCTAGTTTGGTAGGAGGAGTGTAATTATAGCGTTTCTCGATAAGGTGCGGCAAGGTGTAGCACGGCAAAACCCTTGCTATGATCGGGATTCGCGCTAAGCAATCGTACCTCATCTTTTCGAGGATTGCTATATTCAGGTATCTTAAGTATACACTGGTGTAGAAACCCGGTTTCTCAAAGGATAAACTCGAATTGTATCTGGAGATCGCCAGAAACCGGGTTTCTGAGTGCCACCTGAATGCTTACGGAGGAGTCTTCCTCGGTTTCTCCTCGTTCCCTGGCTCTGCGGTGGGAATGCTATTCTAGAGGCTCTGCCTCGTGTATTCTGGAGGCGGAGCCTCCACAGTTCGTAGCGCCCCAGAGGGACGCTACGAGGGGAAATCGCTAGTCGGCTGAGGGGGTTTCTTCTTCTGTTGCTTCTACGATGGAAGTTCCATCTAAGACATAATCGTTGAATCCCCAGAACTCGTGTGCCTGAAGATCGCGGATCGTTCCGGTTACGGTATAGTTTTTCTCTAATTGTAAGGGGCGATCGTTCCACTGACAGTTGTCAAATTCGTAAACGGTTCTGTAGCCTTCTCCGCCTAGGGAAACCAAAATTTCCTGGGCGCTACAACCCGCATCGCTGAGAGGAATTCCCCGACTAAAGCTATCTGTTTCGGTCGGAACTAACCGCAGCGTTACGCCGCAGGTGTTACACTCGAGACGATCGCCGCGATTGGCACTCGCATCAAAACTACAAAACAGTTGCGTACAGGGGGCGATCGCGTTGATATCGAGGGTTCCTTGCACTCGCACCGTTTGACCGATAAAATTGTCTGGGTTATCGAGTAGTCTGGACAAAGGAATGTCGTCAATCTCGACTTGTTGTCCGAGAAGACTGCCCAGCAAGATCGCACTGCTAAAACCAAGGGTCAAAACATTCATTTCCCACTTCTAAATCGAGTTCAACCTTACCAAATTGCCGATCGCGATCGCCAAGCGCACCCGTAACCCGATCGCTTTTAGCGCATTATAACATACATAACCTGGTGACAGTTCGGGAGTGAGAGAATGGGCGAACGCCGTTCTCCCCTACAAATACCGTAACTGTTCTGCCGGCTCTGATATCAGCCCCCCCTAATACCTAAAACCTAATACCTAAAACCTAAACCATATGCGATCGCGATCGAGAAATTGCTGTACCATCAGGATAACCCTTTTTGCCCCGATCGAGAACTTTGCCCTCTGGACGCACGCACGATCGCCTCACATTGTGGAGTTTGCCCCTTGTCGCCGGACTGACGTTGGTGCAAACTCGCAGTAGTTCCCTCACCTTGTGGGTGTCGGGAGGGTTTTTGTTTGGCGGTTTAATGTTCGGCCCCGACCTCGACGTGCGATCGCGACAATTCCAACGCTGGGGCAAATTACGCTGGCTGTGGCTACCTTACCAGAAAAGTATGCGCCATCGATCGCTTTTTTCGCACGGGCCGATCGTGGGGACGGCGATCCGCATTTTTTATCTATGGGGTTGGATCGTTCTCGTTGCAGTTCTAGGGATGGCGATCGCGTCCGGTTTTTGGGAATATTGGGGATATACCGAGAGTTGGCGAGAAACGGCGCAACTGTGGATTATTTTATCTGGGGCAAAAGTGGCGCGATCGCTGCAACAATATCCATATTATTATATTGCTACCTGCATTGGTTTGGAACTCGGAGCCATGAGTCATTCTATTGCGGACTGGAGTGGTTCGGCGTATAACCGATGGCGGAAAAAAGCACAGAAAAAGAGGGCGAAAAAATCGTGAATGCAGACGCGATCGATATTCTCATTCTCTCCAACGGGCCTGGCGAAGTCACGACCTGGGTGCGTCCGGTGGTCAAGGAATTGCGGCGACAGTTAGGAGAGGATCCGCGTATTTCGGTGATTCTTTCCCCTTGTCCCCATGCTAGCGGCCGAGAAACCGCAGTGGCGCGATCGTTTTCCGAAGTCGATCGCGTCCAGTCTCCCCAACATTTTTGGAAATTTTTGTTGTGGGGAAAGACAGCAAAAAATTGGCAGTGGAGCGATCGCGGCGTGGTACTCTTTTTAGGGGGCGATCGTTTTTTTGCGATCGCGATCGCCCGTCGTTTGGGCTATCGCAGCGTCGCCTACGCCGAATGGGATGCGAGAGGATATCGCTATATCGATCGCCTCGGCGTAATGAAACCCGAAATCATCGCCACTGTCCCCCCTAAATTCGCCTCTAAATGTGCCGTCGTTGGCGATTTGATGGCCGATGTTTATCAATTCAAAATTAAAAATGAAAAATTAAAAAAATCAGATGCGGAAATTGTCGCCATTCTACCGGGATCTAAACCTGCAAAATTGATGCGAGGAGTTCCCTTTGGCTTAGCAGTTGCGGAAGCGATCGCCCGAATTCGACCCCAAACCCGCTTTGTTATTCCTGTCGCCCCCACTTTAGATACTGAAACCCTGGCTCGCTTTGCCGATCCGCGCTACAATGCGATCGCCAAACTGTGGACAGTTGCCCAGTTACAAGGTTCGGAACTCGAAACCGCTTCCGGTTTGCGCGTCCATCTCCATACCGACTATCCCGCTTACGATCTGTTGCGTCGCTGTCGCCTATGTTTGACCACTGTTGGGGCGAATACCGCCGAGTTGGGATCGTTAGGCGTACCGATGTTAGTCTTGATTCCCACCCAACAATTAAATATTATCCAGTTTTGGGACGGTCTGCCCGGTTTGCTATCATTTTTACCGGGGGTCGGACGGTGGTTGTCTCGGGCGATCGAAGGGTTTGCAGTGCGACGGTTGAAGAAAAGCGGTCGCCTGTTAGCATGGCCGAATATTTGGGCTAAAAAAGCGATCGTCCCGGAATTAGTCGGGCGTTTGCAACCGCAAGAAGTGGCTGAATTGGCGTTAGACTATTTACAGTATCCCGAAAAATTACAAGCAATGGGCGATCGCCTGCGAAGTGTCCGGGGCGAACCGGGGGCGGCCCGAAAGTTAGTCGCTTTGGTCGCGCAAGAGTTGAGTAAATAGATTCCATCGTCTCGATTTTTAGTGTTACAATCAAAAAGTTGCCATCGAACAGGAGGCTAGCAGATGACGTTTGAATTCCTTGTCGAATCGATCTTGGGCGAACAGCCTATTCGATCGCATTGTAGCACGTTCTGGGAAGCGCGGCGCGGAGGCAAGTTTACGATTTTGGGCTAAAATAGGATTCCACTTCTTTAGAAACATTTTCGACTAAAATATCTGACGGCCATCGTGCTATGCTAAAAATTGCCGCAGCCAGAAGATAGGCAAAATAATCAGGTAAACTGAAGCCATCGATAAGGATACTAATGCCCCAGTAAATGGCCGGAAAGATCCCGAATACAACTACCAATAGGATCGCCGTCCCCAGTGTCCAGAGAAGAGACGATCGCGCCTGCAAGTTGCGAACCAGATTCTTATGAAATTCAGTTCCGGCAATGGCTTCGGTTATTTTTGAGTAAAGATAGCTGGCTGTTTCCATGACAATGGCGGCGGCAAAAATAATAGTTAGCGATCGCACTTGGATAAGGTTAGGAAACCAGCGACTCGCCAGCCAAAATGCTCCCGGAACCAGCAGCCACAACCCGCAATTGAGAATAAAATACAGGGGAACTTGCCACAAACTACGAGTTAATAGGGTTTGCAAGGGGGAATCGAAGCGGTAGGATAAAGCAGGGACGATCGCGCCGATCGCCACAGCAGAGTAGAAAAAGGTTTGAGGTTGGGTTATGGTAAAATCTGGCAGTATGCGGGCTAGGATCGCCAAAACGATCGCGTAGAGAATCACTTGTAGCAGCGATCGCCCAACGGCGATCGCTCGTGCCAGTTTCTCCATTTCTCGAGTGGAAGTGCGAGACAATATCGACTGAATCAGTTTGGGGGCCAAATGCAAGTTCGCGGCTGCATATATCGAACTGACCGCATAAATTGTTAGAACGACGATCGCCCCTGTGGTAATATTGTGGATGCGAACATCGGGCAGCACTTGCGCGATCGTCCATACAGATGCCGCCATCCATGCCAAAATCGAAACCTGCTTGCTGCGGACTAAAATAGCGGTACTGCGGGCAGGATTGTCGGCCCGATAGTCTTGGGGACGATCGACAAATTCCCACAGATCTAAATCGTGGCACAAGTTGACAGCGTTGGTGCGCGTACCGTCGGGAAGTTCGATGTCGCGATCGCCGTCTCCGCGCCACATGGCTTTGACTGCGGCTTCCGCCGCCGCCACCCGATCGCTCCAACTGTCGAGGCGATCGCGCCGGATCCGGGTGACAATATGCTCCATGAGGGCTTGGCTGAGGGAGTGGCGAGGCATGGTTAGGAAGGGCGATCGACCGTTTTCGTCCAAACTACCACGCGAGCGATCGTCGCCGCGATCGCAGATCTTTATCAACCGGATGCCGCCGAGAACGATAAAATAGAGAGTAGGAGTCTCCTTGCCCGCTTTTTTATGAAACTGACCACTTCCAGTACCCACCAAACGCGATCGCACGACACGCGATCGCGAGATCCGTTTCAAGACTCGGCCCTGGGTTTGGTCTCCACGCAGAGTTTCCCCGCCGTTGTCGGCGTGGCCGACATGATGCTAAAGTCGGCGGAAGTGACACTCGTGGGTTACGAAAAAACGGGCGGCGGATACTGTACGGCGGTGGTACGCGGGCGGTTCCCGGACGTGAAACTGGCTGTCGAAGAGGGAGCCCGCGTCGCCGAACAATTCGGCCAGGCGGTCTCCAAGCTGGTGGTGCCCCGGCCCATGCCCAATCTAGAAGCCGTACTCCCCATCGGATCGCGGTTGTTGGAATTGGCGACGCAACGCCAAGGCTTCTCGCGTTTGAGTAACCGGGCGATCGGTTTGTTGGAAACGCGGGGATTTCCGGCCATGGTGGGGGCAGCCGATGCCATGATGAAATCAGCCGACGTGCAGCTAGCGGCCTACGAAACCATTGGCGAAGGCTTGTGTACGGCGATTATTCGAGGAACAATTGCTAATGTGGCAGTGGCCATCGATGCGGGAATGCACGAGGCCGATCGCATTGGAGAACTGCACGCGGTGATGGTGATTCCTCGGATTTTAGAAGATCTCGAGCGCAGTTTGCCCATTGCCGATTACTGGATCGAACATGAAGCCGAACCGCTTCCCGTACTGGAGGCGACTCCCGCCGAGGAACAGCAGTTGGTCGAATTGCCCGCATTGGAAAAAGTGGCGGTTCCTATCGAACGCCCGGAACCGGCCGAATTGCCGCAAAAACGAGAAGAACCCCTCGAGGAATTGTAAGCCAGTCAGTCGCTTCGCTCCAATTCAAAATTCAAAATTCAAAATTCGTTTTGGGTCAACGCTTCAAAACCAACAGCGTAATATCATCGTACACCTTGTGCCGACCGATGTGCTGCCGGACATCATCGATCACGGCTTGCAAAATTTCTTGAGCGCTTTTGTGGCGACAGCGATCGATGGTAGCACACAAGCGATCGATCCCGTAGAACTTGCCGCTCGCATCTTCAGCTTCTGTAATTCCATCAGTATATAAAACAACCCCATCTCCGGGGTCTAATAAAATTCTCTGTTTTTGAAAAAACTGGGCAATATCAGTATCGAGTCCGATGGGAAATCCTAAGTCGATCGTATCGACCCGTTCGATTCCGTTCGCGCGAATGACGATCGCTTCTTCATGCTGACCGCTCAGTTTGACGATTCCTTCTTGATAGTCGAGCAAGCACAAAGATAGATTTTTTTCACATTTCATGCGCTGTACGTTATGATAAATAGTGCGATTGATGGTATCGAGAAACTTCTGCGGATCGGTTTCGTTGTTCTCTAATAACGTGCGGACGGCAGTTTGCACCATAATTGCCAGTACGCCACTTTCTAAACCATGTCCGGTGACATCGCCAATGCCAATTTTAACAGCACTGTCGCGCACGAGAACATCGTAGTAGTCGCCGCCGACTTCATCAGCAGGTTCCATATAAGTAGCAATTTCTAAACCGCTAATTTGCTTGAGTTCCGACTCGGTGGGCAGCAACATTTGTTGTAACTGTCGCGACACTTGTAATTCGGCGCTGAGGCGACGGTTGAGGGCTTCTGTGGCTAGGTGGTGGCGCACGGACGATCGCAAAAAACTGACCAGTAAAGCGGTAAACAGCAGTCCAATAACGGTAATGGTTCCGACTCGCCAGATAATAGTTGCCCGAGAATATCGCGGTAAAACAAGCAACGACCATTCGCGATCGGCGACACTAAGAGTCCGAATGCAAGTCGTTCCTTGACGATCGAAGGGACAATAGTTCGGGTAAGAACGAGCGTCCATGCCAATTGCAGTAGCAGGCAGTTGTTCGCGATCGGTAATTAACAATCGCTGCTGGGAGTCGTAGAATACGAGAAAATTTTCCTGCGCTCCGACCGTTCCTTTTTTTAAGGAAGAGTCCAGTTGATCTATAGGCATTCCGTACAGGTAAAAATCCAACGATTCTAAATTCAGCGCCCCTAATGATATTTTTAACCAATACTGGACTCGATAGACACCATACACGACTCCCCGCAAAGATTCGCGATCGGTGCTGTCATAGACTGGATGGTAGACTGTAAATGCCAAATCTCCATGGCTCGTTAAAGGAACGGGTGGGGTAGCAACGGCAATGCTCGATCGGATCGCTTTGGTAATGGCACGGCGATCGCCGTCTGTCTGTCTCGGGCGATCGTCGCTGGCGTTTTCAGATACGCTGTAGAGATGAGAAATATTATTAGTTTCTGGTGCGATCGTCGCCCATCCTAACTCGACCAATCCCGGATAGCGAGTGACGAAGGTACGGGAAAATTGCTCGAACCCTTCCCGAGGTAATGCTGGGGCGGCTTCTAAGAGGGTTCCGGTGGCGCGGGTGACTTGCAGCGACTCGTCTAGGCTGTTCTGGAGCGCCAAAACTAGGCTGTCAGCACGTTCGGGGAATTGTTCTTCAATGCGATCGCTCTCCGACTGCCAGACGATCGTCCCGGCTAAGATCGATAGTACCACGCCAGCGATCGCGCTCAGGCATACGGGAATGTAACTATCCATACAGTAAAGTTTGTCTATTGTCAGGTAAAGGTTATCTTAGCATTTATCGAGAAACTTTCTCAATTGAAAGGTATGAATTTTTAGTGAAGACGATGGCCTCTCGCTCTGCCAATCGTCAACTTGCGGCCTCGTCTGTGGTGTAAAATGGGGAGTGGCGGTGTCCGACGAACGCCTGGAACCGGCCGAACTGCCGCAAAAACGAGAAGACTCCCTCTATAATCGATTGTATGGCAGTACGAATTCGATCGGGAGGTTCCGATGATTGTTACCGTAGAAGATCTCGCGAAAGCGATGCCCGATGTCAGTCGATTAGAAAGTTGCGAGCCCCAAATGGAAACTCCCCAACATTACGACCAATTAGCAATGTTGGTAGCTTGCGCGAAGTGGTTATTGCAGGGTCGTCAAGATGTCTTTATCGGAGCCAACTTAACCGTTTATTTTAGCGAAGAACAAGTGAGAAACCGAGATTTTCGCGGCCCGGATTTCTTCGTGGTTAAAGATGTGGAACCGCGAGAGCGATCGTCGTGGGTGGTGTGGCACGAAGGGGGACGCTATCCAGATTTTATTCTAGAGTTACTCTCTGATAGTACCAGCAGCAGCGATCGCGGCCCGAAAAAGGAACTCTATCAAACTCGCTTCCGCACGCCTGAATACTTTTGGTTTTCGCCTC
>CAKZKB010000337.1 GCA_937121005.1 uncultured cyanobacterium
CCGTATTCTCGAGAACACCAACTAGCCAGCCACCGAGGTCAGTTTCCTCTGCAAAGCGATCGCGATCGTCCTCACGAATTAAAAACTGAATCCCCGTGACGAAAAAGGGATCGGAAAAGACGACACCTTCGGCTTCTAAACGTTGGGAATTCGGCCCGCATTCGATATGAACAGTTCCCGCTTGCACCAGATCGAAGCGATTTGTCGGTGTCGATCGATGAATCCGAATGCCAACTTCGGCGGGACGATCGAGCATATCGGTGAGTCTTTCCTGCATTAAATTGACTAAATCGATGCAGTAACCGCGCAGATTTCCCAAGCCATCTCGATAGCTGAGAGGAATGGCATTTTGGCGAATCCCGACCTCCAGTACGCCTGTTTCTGCGATCTCTTCTAGCACAGTTTGCGATCGCGCGATCGCGGGAGAAACCACCATCGAATAACAAGCCAATGCTGTGGCGATCGCGATTTTCATGGCTGTTTCCTCCTGACTCCAATGGCCTTAAACCGTCGTTGTTTTGCCCCCATTCGCTGGCGCAATTTCGCGATTGGTTGTTGCTGTCGCTTGTCTTTCCAGCGTCGCGATCGCTTGGGAACAAACGCGATCGCCATGAAGTCGGGAAGAGGAGATACAATGTTGTCCGTAGGGCGATCGGTATCTCGATTTTCTGCTGTCGTTTCTAGCTTTGATTGAGATGCTTCTACAGTCTCCAATGTTTCGGTGTCTTCAGGAAAACCATCGTTTGCATCTTCCTCATCACCTTCTGCTTCTATTTCTTCCTCGCCAGCTTCAACGCGAGTTGTTTCTACAGGCGACTCCTCTACGATTTCGGGTTCTTCAATGTCAGTAAAATTCGCCAGCGATGTTTTGACTAACTGGCTAAATTGCCAACTCCAAACCCAAGCAACAATCGCAACGGCGATCGCCGCCACGATAATGCCAATTTCAACTGCAACCCTGAGATCGATCGTCATCATAACCCGCATCCAGTTTACTAAGAGGGGGACAAGGGGACAAGGAGAGGGGGAGACAAGGAGAAGGGGGGGATCGGTGTTAAGTGTCCAGTTAAATCCTTGTACTCTCCCTAATCCCTAATCCCTAAAACCTAATACCTAATCCCTACTCCGACGGTGGATAAATCAAAATCTTGTAGGTATCGGGAGTGGGAGAGAGGGCGCGATCGACCGCAACGGATAACTCTTCGAGACTGTAGCGATCGCTAATCAGCGCATCCACATCAATGCGGTTGTCGAACACAATTTCAGCCGCTAAAGATTGTAACGGAAACGCCGACGAGTAGCTACCCATCAAATCGATTTCTCGGCGATAGAGAACGTTAGGATTGAGGGGAATTTGTACGTCTTCGGCAAACTCGGCAAAAAAGAGGATTTTACCGCCTTTGCGCGTACAGTCGAGGGCTTGGAAAAAGGCTTGCTGGCTGGGCACGGCAATTAATGTCACATCGACTCCCAACCCTCCCGTTACCGAATGCACTTTCGTATGCAAATCTGGATCGCGGGCATCGAATGCTGCTATTGCCCCTAAGTCTACCGCCTTGTCGATTCGCGAGGGTAACAAATCCGTCGCGATCGCTTTGGCTCCAAAATATTTTACCAACATCACGAACATCAAGCCGATCGGCCCTGCCCCCGTCACCAACACCGTTTGTCCGGCTTCAATACCCGCTTTTTTGATTGCTTTCAAACAGCAGTTGGTGGGTTCGACAAAACTCGCGCGATCGAAGCTGACGTGACCCGGAATGGGAATCAAACCGCCATTGTTAACGATGTGTCCCGGTACTTTCACGTATTCGGCAAATCCGCCGCCACTGGGGACAAATCCCGCCGTCGTGGTGATGTTTTTGTAGGTTTCGCACATGGAAAAATTGCCGTGAAAGCAATAAGAACAGTGCATACAGGGGACGTGGTGCATGACGGCGACGCGCTGCCCCACGCGCCATTTTTTCACCGCGTCGCCGACTGCGGCGATCGTCCCGGCAGTTTCGTGCCCGAAAATGCGCGGCGGTTCGTAAAGCGGGTGGCGAATTTTTTTAATATCCGACTGGCACAACCCGACGACGCGCACCTGTACCAGTACCTCGTCCGCCTCCAGTTCGGGAATGGGGACGCTTTCGTAACTCAGTTGGTTTACACCGCGATACACTTGGGCTTTCATCGATCGTCCGGGGGAGAAACAGTCGGCAGTGCCATCCCAATTTTACCCCCAACTCGGGCCAAGGTGAAAAGGCAGCGATCGGTGTTAACCCTTCCTCGCCCCCTAAAACCTAATCCCTAATCCCTAATCCCTAGCCTTCGACAGACTGTTCTTGCCCGTAAGCCTGCCAAGCCAAGTCTACCAAACCGTGCATCACGGCCACAGAGACCACCGCCGAGCCTTTGCGGCCGGCGCTGCGAATGTGGGAGACCATGGAGTCGTTGAGTCGTTCTTTAACAATATCGACTCCGGCGAAACCGGCGGGGGTGGCGACGACGAGGGCAGGACGAATTTCTTCGGCCTCGATCAGTTCGACGATCGCGCTGAGGGCGGTGGGGGCCTGACCGATAACAAAAATCGCCTCGGGATAGCGCCGGGCCAGGGTTTCGATGCCCCAAGCGGCGCGGCTTTTTTCCTTTTGGGGCCGGGTGAGGGCTTCCATGGAACAGTACACCGGGTTGGCGAAGGTTTCTTGGATGAACGGGGCGATCCCGACTTGCACCATGGGCACGTCAACGACGATCGTCGTCCGCGCCGCTAGGGCTGCGGCCCCGTTTTGCAGGGCCTGTTCGGAAAAGCGGATGCAAGATTTGTATTCAAAGGCGGCCGTCTCGAAG
>CAKZKB010000338.1 GCA_937121005.1 uncultured cyanobacterium
ACAGAACGCATGAGAATATGAAAGCGCTTGTTCATTATCAAACCGGGGAAATTGAGCGAAAAGCTGGCAGCAGCACTCGATGGTTAGCCGTTTTGTCCGCTTGCTATTGTATCAGCTAGAAGGCATTTCGCGATCGCGAGTTCCCCACTGCTGCAACCAGTGTTTCAAACCATCGGGGAGGGGGTGGCGGCGGCGAACGGCTGGATCGATGCAGACGTGGCGGGTGGTAGCAGCAGCCAGATGAGTCTCGTCGTCGGTATAGATATTGTAGGCGATCGCGAATTCGCTGTCCTCGATCGCGGTCGGCGTTAACGTAATTTGCAGGCGATCGCCGCAGCAGGCAGGATGAAAAAATTGAATGTTTGCCGCTACAATAGGAACGGCGATCGATCTACCTGAAAAGAACGATCGCGCCTCAATTCCCGATGCGGTTAAAGAGGCTTCGTAGGCTTCGTGGCAGATCGCCAACAGGTTGGCAAAATAGACCACACCTGCTGCATCAGTATCGCGAAAGCGCACGGTATAACCATAGGAGAACATAAAATTGGCGACTTTCTCTTCCCCTTTAAGCTGCAAACCAACGAGAAACATTATAGCATAAAAATCGTTCCCTAACAATCATGAGTCTTCATCCCCTCTCACTTCCCAGCTTACAACTTTCTCCAGGAACGCGATCGCTGTTCCACAATTTATCTTGGCATGAATTTGAAGCCATTTTAGAGCGCAGAAGCGATCGCCCCGTTCCTAGACTCACTTACAATAAAGGTACGTTGGAGTTGCGAATGCCAACCCCAGAACACGAGAAAATTAAAATTCTCATCGGCGACTTTATCAAGGTTCTTCTAGAAAAGGACGATCGCGATTACGAACCTTTCGGATCGAGTACCTTCAAAAAGCCAGATCGGGTAGGTCTAGAACCGGATGATTGTTTTTATATCCAAAACTATGCGACGATGGTAGGAAAGCTGCGCGTCAATTTGTCCGTCGATCCCCCACCGGATCTCGCTGTTGAAGTCGATGTCACCTCAACAACGCAACTGAACGTTTATCGAGCGATCGCTGTCCCAGAACTGTGGATTTTTAGTAACGGGAAGTTGAAAATTTTCCGCTTTCAACTCGACAATAACGATTATACAGAAGCGATCGCTAGTTCAATTTTTGAGACAATCCCAGTTAAAGAGATCGTTCCTCAATTTGTCGATCGCGGCTTGACAGCAGGGGTCAGTCAAGCCAAGCGAGAGTTGCGGAAATGGCTGCGCGATCGCCTCAATCCAAACTTATAAAAACTTAACAGATCGTACTCTGCGACTTTAGTACAAGATATGTTACACTCGATCTGAACCCCCTAAAAGAATAGCATTTCTCATTAAGGTGAAGTACGATGCAACTTCGGGATTGCTTGTGTCACCGATGTTATTGCTTAACGGGTGTACTTCATGTTTTCGAGAATTGCTATAAAGCGATCGCGAATCCACCCCACCCAAAAGAGTAAAGGCGATCGCCTCTGGATACAAAAGTTTACGCGATCGGTGGGTGACATTAGCACTCGCTTGGGGTATAATAGGCGCGTAATGGCTGCGAGGTCGCGAGATGGCAAAAATCAAGGCAGCATCGATCGTGCTACAATTAGGACAAGCTAAAATATTACCAATATCTATCTTAACACAATGGCAAACAATTCTACTCCAAAGTTAGAAATTCATCAAATTGACTCCAACTCTCCATACTTGGAGACAGTTGTCCAACTTGCTGATGCGAACAAGCGGACTCTAGGGCATTTTCCTCGTGGAGCTTTTAGTCGATTAGCAGACAAAGGAAACATTTTAGTGTGTGTAATCCCTAATACTGGCTGTATTGGCTATTTACTTTATCAAACTGGACATCAGCGCGTAAAACTTACACATCTTTGCGTCAATCGAAACTGGCGTAGAAAGGGGGTTGCCCGCTCCCTCATTGAAGATTTGAAAGAAAAAACTTACTACTTAAATGGAATTCAAGCATCTTGTCGTCGTGATTACGGTTTAGATTCGATGTGGCAATCACTTGGTTTTTCAGTTTTAAATGAAAGATCGGGTAGAAGTAAGGAAGAGAGTATTTTAACAGAATGGTGGCTTGACTACGAGCATCCCACTATATTTACCATGATGGCTGAGCAAAAAGCTGAGTCAAAAGTTTGTACAGTTATAGATGCGAATGTATTTTTCGATTTAGCAGATGAAGACACCACTGACGAATATAGTCAAGAGTCGAAAGCCCTAATGGCTGATTGGCTAAAGTCACAATTGGAATTGTGCTTGACAAATGAGATTAACAATGAAATCAACCGGAATCAAGACAGTGAAAGGAGAAAACTTCTTTGGGAATTGACTAATAAGTTCACGGAAATACCTTTCTCCCAGGATAAATTCGACATTATTTACAAGGATATCAGGAACCTATTTCCAAAAAATCTGAAAGATAGTGATGCTTCAGATCTACGGCAAATAGCAAAGACTCTTGCATCCAATATTGAAGTTACATTTTTTGTAATGCGAGATAAGGCATTAATTGAAAAAATTGAGGAGGATGTTTATAAAAAATATGGATTAACAATTCTTCGTCCAACAGATTTAATTATCAGATTGGATGAGCTTCGTAGGGAAGTAGAATATCAGCCTGTCCGATTAGCTGGTACTCACATACAAAGAAGGCGCATTCAAAGTGGCGAGCAAGAATCGCTAATTACCTTATTTTTAAACTCTCCTAACGGGGAGAAGAAATCTGAACTTCGCTCAAAATTTCACGATCTACTAGGAAATCCAGAGCAATTTGAATTCTTCAAAATTGGGCGAACAAATGAGGAGCCTATCGGGTTAGTTGCTTACGATCGAACTGAAAAACGCGAGCTAAAAGTGCCAATTTTTCGTTTTAGGAACACTCAGCTTGCACCTACTATTGTCCGCCACTGCATTTTTGAGTGTTTTTCAACCGCAGCCAAAGAAGAAAGATTGATTACAAAAATCAATGATGAATGTTTAGATTCTTTAACTTTAGATGCTCTTCAAGAGGATCGATTTGTAAATTCTGAAAACGGATGGTTAAAATTGAACTTACCAATCGCACGGCATTTACGAGAAATATCTTCTTATATTGTACAGATTTGCAATTGCCTCTCCGAAGAAAATCAACATTTCATTTCTTTAGCTCAAGACTTGGAAAAACTTGACCTACAGCAAGATTGCGAACTTATCTCAAGGATAGAACGTATTTTATATCCTTTGAAAGTTACAGATGCCGAAATACCTACTTTTCTGATTCCGATCAGAGAGTTTTGGGCTAAAGATCTCTTCGATCGGCAAATAGCAGAAGGGTATCTTTGGGGAGCCCAAGAAGACCTAGCTTTTAGACGTGAAACGGTCTATTACTGCTCAAAAAAAGGATCGGGTCGCTTAAAAGCACCTGGTCGAATTTTATGGTATGTTAGTAAAACAGGCAATGAAAATGATTTGGCTATCGTGCAAGCAATTAAAGCGTGCTCTTTCCTGGATGAAGTAGTTATAGGAAAACCCAAAGAACTATATAAGCAGTTTAGAAGGTTGGGAGTATTCACATGGAAGAATGTTGAAGAGACTGCAAGAGGTGACTTAGAGCAAGAAATTACTGCTATTAAATTTAGTGACACTGAGTTGTTTGATTATCCTGTCACTCTCGATGACTTGCGAGCGATCGTAGATCCTAATATTCAGCTACGGACACATCGAAAAATTAGTGCGAAACATTTTGAGGAAATTTACAAAAAGGGGTATAATATAGATTAGCCTCACAACGGATCTATACCAATGAGTCTAATGTCACCGAACATCTTGCTTTTATCGATTCGGCATCAATATGCAAGTGCGATCTTTGAGGGTGATAAAAAAGTGGAACTTCGACGGGTCAGACCTCGCAACTTGAACGCAGATGACCTAATTCTTGTCTATGCGACTTCCCCCGAACGGGCCTTGGTAGGATTGCTCGAAGTTGAGAAAGTAGTGGAAATGAGCTTAGATCGACTCTGGTTAGCTGTAGAAAATAAAGCGGGAATAAGCCATGATGATTTTATGGAATATTACAAAAATTTGTCAATTGGCTATGCCATTTTCTTAAAAAATGCACTTAGTTTCGAGCAACCGATCGAACTATCGCGCTTAAAGGAAGAGTGGACTAACTTTTGCCCACCCCAATGCTATCGATATTTAAGGGAAGAGGAAATCAATTTAATTCAATCTATGACAAAACACGATATTCTAGGTATGTTAGGCAAAAAACAAACTTGCCAGACTGAGTTGCTGACCTACGACTACTCAACCTGAAAAATGAGCAAGTTAGTGAAAAAAGGTAGGGGTCGATATCTAAACCTTAATCCATCGCACTTTTAATCGCATTTTGAGCCATGGCCGCGATCGCCTTATCTGTCGCTTTGGGTAAATGATAGTATTTACCGCCCGCTTGCTTTGCTAACTCCTTCGCAAACCCAGTCGATACAAATTTATTCTCCGTATCGATGACCAAAATTTGCAAATTCAGACCGCGAATTTTAGCCGCAATATCGAGCAATTCCCCTTTGATATCCGGCTTTTCGCCCTCTTCTAGGGATTCCCCGAGCGATCGCGCCAAGGGAATGTTACCGCGTCCGTCAGTAATGGCCACAATGAGACACTGACCGACATCGCCCGACTGTTGGGCATTCAAACTCACCCGCACCGCCTGCGTCAAGCCGTGCGCCAAGGGCGATCCGCCGCCACAGGGCAACTTTTCCAGCCGTCGCCGCGCCGTTGTAATCGATCGCGTCGGGGGTAACAGCACCTCCGCCCGTTCGCCGCGAAAGGGAATCACCGCCACTTGGTCGCGATTTTGGTACGCTTCGGTCAGCAGTTGCATCACCGCCCCTTTGGCCGACTGCATCCGGTTTAGGGCCATGGATCCAGAGGCATCCACCACGAATGTTACCAGGGCTCCGGCTTTGCGAGCCAACTTTTTCGCCCGCAAGTCCTCCCCTTCCACGACCACGCGCCGCCCCGGTTGGCGCAAGCGACGGGCTTTTTGGTAGGGCGCAGCCGCCCGCAATGTAGCATCGACGGCAACGCGAGTGACTTGTCCTTTCGGTAAAATGGGCTTGATATAGCGTCCGCGATCGTCAGAAAAAATGAGACTGCGACTGCCCGAGGTTCCCTTTTGCTTCGCCATTTGCGCGAAATACAAAACAGTAGGATCGATGACAACTCCTTCGGGATCGAAGACAAATTCTTCGGGAATATCGAGTTGTTCTTCTTCCGGTTCGTTGTCCTCGTCGTCCTCATCTTCTTCGTCGTTGCTGTCCGGTTCGCTGTCGTCTTCGGCTTCCGGGGGTGGCGGTGGCGGCGGTGGCGGTTCGGGCGGTGTTTCGATAACCGTCGATCGCGGTACAATGACCAATTCTACTGCCCGTCGCAAGTCGTCACCAATGATTTCGTTGCGCCCATCTAATGCGGCTACTGCTTTCGCCACTCGCATGGCAAACAGTTCGGCACGATGTCCTTTGACAACACCGCGAATCGCTTCGCTGACCAAGTATTCCACTTGATTGGCTTTGATTTTGACATCTTTAAGCCACTCGCGGGCTAAGATAATTTGGGTCTTTAAGCTCTCAACTGTTTCGCCATACTGTTCGAGAAACGTTTGCGGGGAATTGGCATAGTCGA
>CAKZKB010000339.1 GCA_937121005.1 uncultured cyanobacterium
CGGGTTCGTCCCTGTGTCGCACAGCGCTGTGGCAGTGGTGCTTTACCCGGATCGAGGTGTGGCGATCGCGTCCTAAAAATGCCATCGGCGATGAGTTGGGAGCGCTGATGGACAACCTCAAAGCCGGTAAAATGCCCGTTAAGAAGGTGCGATCGACGGTTTGCGCCAAGGCGGTGCGCTTGCTGTTTCGCGAACTGGTCGCCGAACTGTTCCCATATCCTGGGAACTCCGAATAATTGCCTAGTACAAAGGTGTTTTCCGGGATCCCCCTACTTCCAAGTCAGACCAAAACAAGCTAAGGTGAAACTTGGATCGTCGATCGTCCAGTCTCACCCTACCTATGAAAGTCTTCGTCCTGCTCTACAATGCCCGCACGGAAAATGAAGGGATCCACACTTTGCGTCTATCTGCACCCAATGGATCCCAACACAACATCGTGATGATGTTTGAATCAGAAGACGATGCCACCCGCTACGCCATCCTTCTAGAAGCCCAAGATTTTATGACTCCAACCGTCGAAGGCATGGAGTCTGAAGATATCGAAGAGTTTTGCGAACAAGCGGGCTACGGCTGCAAGTTAATTCCTGAAGGGTTTGTCCCCAAAAGTGCCGCCGAACGAGTGTTTCTCGCCCCGCCAGAAACCAATTTAGATCGAACCGACTGGACACCTGAAGGCAAAAGCGAACCCACCGAAGCCGAGTCCGAATACGCCGAAACCGAGCTCGATGACATTCGCCGCCGTTTGGAAAACTTGCTGTGAACGACTTAGCAAATCAAACTTTAGAAAATCCACTGGAAAATCGCGGACATTTGCTGACCGAACAAGCCAATCCCGCCAGCGATCGCCTCGACTGTCTCAGTTCGGCCGAAATTGTCGATTTGTTTGCCAAAGAAGACGCGCGAACGGTTGCCGCGATCGCCGCCGCCCGAGATCCTCTAGCCGCCGCCATTGATGCCGCCGCCGCCTCTCTACGTCAGGGGGGCCGCTTATTTTACGTGGGAGCCGGGACGAGCGGGCGTTTGGGGGTCTTGGATGCCGCTGAATGTCCCCCCACCTTCTGCACGGAACCGCAGCAGGTACAGGGCATTCTCGCCGGGGGAGAAGCGGCGTTGGTACGCAGTTCTGAAGGGTTGGAAGATCGAGCCGCAGATGGAGCTGCCGAAATCGAAAACCGCCAAGTGACGACTACCGATACTGTGGTAGGCATTACCGCCGGGGGCACGACTCCTTACGTGCGCGGAGCCCTAGAAGCAGCGCGGCGACGGGGGGCGACAACGGTGTTTATCGCTTGCGTTTCTGCCGAACAGGTTCCGATAGAGGTCGATATCGACGTGCGGTTGTTGGTGGGGCCGGAAATTTTGGCCGGCTCGACGCGACTGAAGGCGGGAACGGCAACCAAAATGGCTTTAAATATTATTTCGACGGGGGCGATGGTACGCTTAGGAAAAGTCTACGGCAATCGCATGGTGGATGTGTCGGTGACGAATCAGAAATTGCGCGATCGCGCTTTAAGGATTTTGGGCGATTTAACCGATTTGGGACGTGAGGAAGCGGCACAATTGTTAGCCGCTAGTGGCAATTGGGTGAAGTTGGCGCTGTTGATGCACTGGACGGGATTAGATGCCGACAAGGGCAAGCAGTTGTTAGCCGATCGTGGCGGCGATCTGCGATCGGCACTGCGAGGACGTTAACTTCAATTGCAGGCTTTATAAAGTTGGGTCGATCGCGCGATCGTGGTGTCCTAAAACTGGATTGTTAGGCGATCTTCGTGGCGCGAGTTAGAGATTTTTCGCTGGTTTAATTAGGAATCGCTTCGCGGTGGTGGTAGCATTTCCTCCGGTACGGGTTCCATTTGTTCTAGCAGTTCGTCTCCCAGACAGTGAGTGGCCCAAAATTCGGCTTCCTCGGCTTCTGTTGGAAAGTCAGGGATTTCATCGAGGCTATGAATTTCTTGCATTTGAATTGAAGACGTTTCAGACATGGTTTACCTCCGTTTGTATCTTTGTTTTTCTTTGAAAGTAGCATCGCGAGCAGTTACCACCCGGACTAGATCTCTACGATTGACAAAAACAACGAATAAAATTCGTCCGTTTTCCGTAGCTCCTAAAACTGCTCTTCTGGGTTCGATCGCATTTTTTCGTGCGGGGATACTCATTCGCCTAGGATCCAAGAGAGCCTCTTCTGCTTCTTCTGGCAAAACGCTATGGCGGGAAATATGGTCAATGTTGTTTTCATCCCAGTCGAAGTCCACGAGTTTTCTTAGATGACGAACGATCTTAAGTCTTAACCGATTATAGCACAATCGTGGTTTCCTAAAACTGGATTGTTAGGCGATCGTCCTGGGAAGGGTAGGTGATGTTCGTGGCACGTATCGAGGGCGATCGTCCGTTCGATCTCGCGAATAATTGTACCGCCGCGAGCCAGTGCAAAATCGATATAATATTTGCGATCCTCCGGCTTGCTAGTATCGAGAGTCTTGCTGGGATTGCAGGCTTTATAAAATCGAGTTAAATCTAACATCTGCTGAAGTATAACGCGCACCGAGGCCCTCCATCGAAGTCCCCGTGCCTCCAAAATAACACGACCGACGATCGCGATCGCCCCTCAACCGGGCTTGGTAAAAATGCGGATGGCGAGACTCGAACTCGCAAGGATTGCTCCACACGCCCCTCAAACGTGCGCGTATACCAATTCCGCCACATCCGCAGGTCACTATTATGGTAATTTAACATAACGGCCGTGCGTGGCGCTAGTCCAAGGCAAAAATTTTTTCCGAGGGCGATCGCGTTTGCCCGAACCCCAGTTGCGGCCAGCGTTTCCCCATTTTACAGACAGATCCACTCAACATGATCCAGTTACCGAAAATTTTAGTTGCCAATCGAGGGGAAATTGCCCTGCGGATCCTGCGAACCTGCGAGGAAATGGGGATCGCGACGGTTGCAGTCTACTCCACCATCGATCGCCACGCCTTGCACGTCCAACTGGCCGACGAGGCCGTGTGCATTGGCGAACCCGCCAGCAACAAAAGCTATCTCAACGTCCCCAATATTATCTCGGCGGCCCTGACCCGCAACGTTTCAGCCATCCATCCCGGTTACGGGTTTTTAGCCGAAAATGCCCGCTTCGCCGAAATTTGTGCCGACCACCACATCACCTTTATTGGCCCCTCCCCGGAGGCCATGCTGAAAATGGGGGACAAGTCCACGGCCCGCGAAACCATGAAGGCGATCGGCGTACCGACGGTGCCCGGTAGCGAGGGTTTGGTGACGGACGATCGCCAGGCCTTGGCGATCGCGGCCGATATTGGCTATCCGGTGATGATCAAAGCGACCGCAGGCGGTGGCGGCCGGGGAATGCGTTTGGTCAATACCCCTGAAGACTTGCCTAAACTGTTCGCCGCGGCCCGAGGCGAGGCGGAAGCCGCTTTTGGCAACCCCGGTTTGTACGTGGAAAAATTCATCGAAAAACCCCGCCACGTGGAGTTCCAAATTTTCGCTGACAGTCACGGAAATGCGATCCATTTAGGCGAACGAGATTGTTCGATTCAACGGCGACATCAAAAACTCCTCGAAGAAGCCCCCAGTCCGGTGTTAACGCCAAAATTGCGGGAAAAAATGGGCAATGCGGCGGTGAAAGTCGCTAAAGCCATTAAGTACACCGGGGCGGGAACAGTGGAATTTTTAGTCGATGCCAAGGGTGATTTCTATTTTATGGAAATGAATACCCGCATTCAAGTCGAACATCCAGTTACAGAAGCGATCTGCGGGTTGGATTTAATTGCATTGCAAATTCGCGTCGCTTGTGGGGAGAAGTTGCCCCTCACTCAGAAGCAAGTGGAGTTACGGGGACACGCGATCGAGTGTCGTTTGAATGCTGAAGATCCCGACAGCAATTTTCGCCCTCACCCAGGACGCATTAGCGGTTATTTGCCCCCCGGCGGTATTGGCGTGCGCTTCGATTCTCACGTCTATACGGATTACGAAATTCCGCCTTATTACGATTCTTTGATTGGTAAGTTGATTGTTTGGGCACCCGATCGTCCTACCGCGATCGCGCGGATGAAACGGGCGTTACGCGAGTGTGCAATTACTGGCGTTCCCACGACGATCGGCTTCCACCAAAAGGTATTAGAAACCCCCGAATTTGAGAGTGGCGACGTGCATACCAAGTTTGTCGAACAGTTTATGGCGAAAAACAGTTAAGAGATGTAGGAGAAGTAGGGGCGATTCAAGAAGTGCCCCTACAGGAAGGATTATCAAATATTAGGCACTATCAAAGCCGAATTTTTAATTTTTAATTCCGCGAAGCGGTTGACGGTATTAACAATCGGCTTCCGGCGTGGATCGGACGCGGCACTTCCTAGTAGTTCGCACAATCTTTAATTAGCGCAAGTTTCCATCCAGTTTAAGTACGACTTGTAAACCCCCTGGCAATTGTAGAAGGTAACTATTCAGGTGCTCGCCAGAAACCCGGTTTCTCAAAGGATAAACTCGAATTTAGTCTGGCTATGGACAAGAAACCGGGTTTCTATACCCCTAGATGCTAGGATACCTGAATGCTTACTGTAGAGGTTATACCAATTTCCAGAATTAATGCAACACATGGAAACGCCAAACTGAACGGCCTGCGTGGGAGCGTCCGCCGACAGACTAAACGATTAACATATTTTTAACGCCGATGCAAACTCCCTCGGCTCCCAATGGCAAACGCACCCGTAGTTATACGAGAGCTTTAATGTAAATTTTTATTAAAGACCGGGCTGTTTTCCGTAAAAAACAGCGATTTTTAAAGATAGATCTATAGGGGGGTGTATCAATTCCTGGCAAACGTCAATCCTGGTATAGAAAGTTACTTTATTTTTGGTTTTCAATTCTAAAACCGCCTCAAACCAGCCTCTAATCGAGCGCAAGCGTACAAATATTGAAGTCGCGATCGCGACCAGCAGATCGGTAATTTCCGATCGCGATCGCCGTTTTCGTTCCGCGATCGCACTGATGGCATACTCATCTAAAAATGCTGACAATGGAATAGAAGCCCCTCTATCGCAGCATCCGAAACTGTTGTATGAGTGCCGATCCGCGAACTGTCTTACTGATTGCCAACTCCCCGGACGATCGAGCCACCTATCGGTACTATCTCGAACGAAACCGCGAAACTGCGTACTGTATTTGGGAAGCCGAAACCGGAGGAGACGCAGTTCGGATTTGCCAAAATCTCGTTCCCGATTTAATTTTGCTCGACACTTCCCTACCGGATGTCGATGGGTTGCAACTGCTCGATCGCCTGCAAGATCGTTTGCAAGGTCGGCGATCGGCAATTGTTTTGCTTGCTGATGCGGACAACGGAGACATCGCCGTTCGAGCCTTACAGCGTGGGGTTTTCGAGTGCATTTATAAAAATTGCGTCGTCGAAAATTGCTTTAGCGAAGCGGCATTTCACCATATCATTAAATTGGCTTCAGAACGAACCGCGCTGCAAACTCAAATCAATCGCGATCGCGATCGGCAGCGTTTGGTTAGCGAAATGGCACTGCGGATCCGATCGTCTCTCGATCTCGATACCATTTTAGAAGCGGCGACGACCGAAATTCGCGCTTGTTTGGACTGCGATCGCGTTTTAGTCTATCGCTTCGATGCCAATTGGGGAGGTTACGTCGTCGCCGAGTCCGTTGGCGACGGTTGGGAAGCCAGCCTCGGACAATCTATTCAAGATACCTGCTTTACAGACAATCCCGAAATTGTGGCCGCTTATGCCACAGGAAAGCATTTTGTCACCGCGAATATTTACGAAGCCGGACTCAGCGAATGTCACCTGCAACTGCTCGATCGCTTCAGCGTTAAAGCCAACCTAGTCGTCCCGATTTTATATCCCCAAAGCGACGATCGATCCAAACCTCAATTATGGGGTCTGCTCGTCGCGCACCAATGCTCTCGCTACCGCCAGTGGAAAGAGAGCGAAGTGCAATTGCTCGACGAACTGGCCGGACAACTGGCAATTGCCGTCGATCTCGCCACTTTAGTCCAACAGTTGCGAACTAAAAATCGAGCCTTGCAACAAGCACAAGAGCGACTGGAACTGGCACTAGAAGGCAGCTACGAGGGGATTTTTGATTGGAACTTAAAAACAAACGAAATTTATCTTTCCGACGGCTTCAAGCGCTTGCTCGGCTACGATCGCGAAGAAATTGACGATCGTTTAGAGGCATGGCAAGACACCATCGATCCCGACGATCGCGATACCGTACAAGCGGCACTTTCAGACTACCTCGAACGTCGCACTCCCAACTTACAAATTGAGTATCGCGCTCGCCATAAAGATGGTTTTTTGTGCTGGATCTTGCTGCGAGGTACAGCAGCGCGAGACGAAACGGGAACGCCGTATCGGTTAGTGGGATCGGTGACGGAAATCACCGAACGCAAGCAAATTGAATCGGCATTGTGGTTGGCACAATCCACTCTCGATCGCGCTGGCGACCAAATCTTTTTAGTGACTGAAAGCGGACGATTTTTCTACGTCAACGAAGCGGCTTGTCAAGCCTTAAACTATGCTCGTACTGAGTTATGGGACTTGTCAATTTCTGATATTGTTCCAGCATTTTCTCCAGTGCAGTGGCGGGAACACTGGCAAGCCTTACAACAGCAGCAAGTCTTAAATTTCGAGACCGTATATTGTCGGAAGGGAGGACTAGAAATTCCCGTTGAGGTGAGTTCGAGCTATCTAGAATTTAACGGCAAAGCCTATAACTGCACCATCGTTCGCGATATCAGCGACCTCAAGACCAAAGAACGTATTTTACGCAATAGCGAAGCACGATTTCGCAGTGCTTTCGACGATGCGGCGATCGGTATGGCGTTGGTTTCCTTGCAAGGACGGTTTACCAAAGTCAATCGATCGCTGTGCGAAATTACAGGTTACAGCGAGCCAGAATTGCTGTCAAAAACCTTTGTCGATATTACTCACCCGGACGATCTCGATAGCGACATGAATTACGTGCGCCAAATGTTGGCAGGTGAAATTCGTACCTACCAACTCGAAAAGCGCTACATCACGCGATCGGAGCAAACCGTTTGGGTGTTGCTGAGCATTTCTATCGTTCGAGACGAACGAGAACATCCACTTTATTTTATCGCTCAAATTCAAAATATTGACGATCGCAAGCGCACGGAAAAAGCCCTGCGCGAGAGCGAAGAACGGTTTTCTTTGACCCTAGAAGGGATTAACGACGGCATTTGGGATTGGGATATAACGAGCGATCGCGTTTACTATTCGCCGGGCTGGAAAAAGATGATCGGTTACGAAGACAACGAACTTGCTAATCATTTCGAGACTTGGAAAAATCTCGTGCATCCTGACGATCGAGAACGAGCTCTAGCAAGATTGAAAACCTATTTGGATGGTCAAGAACAATCCTACACTGTCGAACATCGCCTGCGCCACAAAAATGGCAGCTATCGCTGGATTCTCAGTCGCGGTACGGCGTTGCGCGATGCAGAAGGCCGCGTGTATCGAATGTTGGGATCCCATACTGATATTAGCGATCGCAAAGCCATCGAAACTGAATTGTTGCAGGTGTCGCAGCTACAAAAAGCGATTTTAGATAGTGCCAGTTACAGCATTATTTCTACCGATGCTAACGGCATTATTCAAACGTTTAATGCTGAAGCCGAACGCTTGTTAGGATACAGTGCATTAGAAGTAGTCGGTCGAGTCACACCCGCGATCGTTCACGATCGCGACGAGGTGGAACGTCGGGCCAAAATGCTGTCAGCAGAACTGGGATATCCGGTCGAAGCGGGGTTTGAAACCTTTGTTGCTAAGGCTAAAACAGGTAAAATTGACGAGTCAGAATGGACGTATATCTGTAAAGATGGCACTCGGTTTCCTGTATTGCTATCGGTATCGACTTTGCGCGATGAAAATGGCGACATTACCGGATTTGTTGGCGTGGGTCGAGACATTACCCAGCGCAAACGAACTGAGGCCTCGTTACAGAAGCGCGATCGATACTTGAGTGCGCTCATCGAAATTCAAAGCGTTTTACTCGCAGAGGAAACCAATCCCGACAGTCAAATTTTACCCATATTAGGAGACGCATTTGGAGCCAGTCGGGTGGGAATTTTTAAGAACCTGCGTGCAGAGAACGATCGTCCGGCGGTGCAATTGCGATCGGAATGGTGCGCGAGTACAGTTCGTCCCGTTATCGAGAGTCCTGAATTTCAAAACTTGCCTTACGATTGCTTTCCTGGCAGTTACGAAACACTCTCGAGTGGGGAAGTGTTGCACAGGAAAGTGTCCGAGTTACCGCCATCGCAACGGCAAATTCTCGATCCGTTCGATCTCGCCAATATTGTAATGTTTCCTCTATTTATCAAAGAAGAATTTTGGGGATTTATTGCTGTCGATAACTGCTGGCAAGATAAGGAATGGAGTCACTTAGAAATTGACTTGCTTTCTACGGCTGCGAGTACCTTGGCGCTAGCAAAAGAGCGAAAACGCGATCGCATTGCACTGCAACGCAGCAACGATCGCCTGCAAGCGGTTCTCAATGCTATGCCTGGATTGATGTCTTGGGTGGCAAAATCGGATGACAATTCCCTAAAATACATTGGCGTTAACCAACATCTAGCTGCTTCGTTCGATCGCGCTCCCGAAGAATTTGTCGGTCAACCCGTCGGCTTTTTAGGTCGCACGGACAGCCGCTTTTCTGGATTTATCGAGCAAGTTTTTCTCGAAGAAAACACCTACGCGGCTAAGGAAATATCTATCGGTACGGGAGCGGAAAAGCGGTATTATTCCATGGCCGGACAAAAATACGATCGCGGTAGTGCTGCCGTTCTCATCGGTATCGACATCAGCGATCGCAAGGCTGCTGAAGCCTCGCTAGCGCAGCGAGATTACTATCTCAATACTTTAGTGGAAATTCAGCGCCAATTGTTGAGTTCTGCCTTAGATGACGATACTTACAGCATTATTTTGTCGATTTTGGGTCTGGCAACGGAGGCCGATCGCATCTATATTTTTACCTCTTATGGGGACGAATTGCGCGTCCGAGCCGACTGGCGATCGGGAGAGATCGACCCTGTAAACGACAATCCGTTATGGCCCCATTTGCCTTACGAGAATTGGTTCGATCGCTGGTTTGAATGCTTGCAAAACAGCGAAGCGATTAACGGCGCGATCGATGAGTTTCCGCCAATGGAACAACGCATTCTTAAAGCCTTCGGGATCGGATCGGTTTTGGTGCTTCCCCTCACTGTTGGGGACAAGTTTTTAGGGTTTATAGCCTTCGATCGCGCGGGAAAAACAGCCTGGAATGCTTTAGAAGCAAACTTGCTGCGATCGGTGGCTTCGGCGGTAGCGGCAGCGCGACAAGCACAACTGAATCAAGAAGAATTGCAGCGTCAATTTGCCGCCATCGAAGCGGCTTCTGACGGCATTGCGGTTATCGATCGCGATGGAGACTACATTTATCTCAACCCCGCTTACTTGCAACTGTTCGGATACAGCCAACCTGAAGAACTGATTGGCAATCATTGGAAAAACATTTATCCCCCCGAGGAACGCGATCGTCTCGAACGAGATATTTTACCGATCGTCATCCAACAAGGATACTGGGCTGGAGAAGCCACAGCCGTGCGTCAAGATGGCAGCACTTTTGCTCGAGGACTGTCGCTGACGATCGCTCAAAATGGCGAACTTGTTTGCGTTTGTCGCGACATTACCCAACGCAAACAAGCCGAAGAACAACTGCGTCGCACCAATGCCGAACTCGAGCGAGCCACAAAACTCAAAGATGAGTTTCTAGCGAACATGAGCCACGAGTTACGCACGCCGCTTAATGCCATTATTGGCATTTCTGAAGCCTTGCAAGAGGAAGTTTACGGCCCCCTGACTGAAAAACAGCAGCGCTCTTTAGGCACAGTTGAAAAAAGCGGCCAGCACTTGCTACAATTGATTAACGAAATTCTGGATCTCTCTAAAATTGAGTCGGGAAAAATGGAATTGCAACCGACTTCTATTTCCGCTCGCAGTTTGTGTAACTCTAGTTTAGCCTTTGTTAAAGAACTGGCTAACAAAAAACAGGTCGTGCTATCTCTAGATTTAAGCGAAACGGACTTTTCCTTTGTGGCTGACGAGCGCCGAATGCGCCAAGTTCTGGTAAATTTACTCAACAATGCGGTGAAATTTACTCCCGAAGGCGGTCGGGTGACGTTGCGAGCTCGAAAACAATTGTCGGATTTGACGGTGCTATTTGCGGTTGAAGATACCGGAATTGGCATTCCCGCCGACAAAATTGATACCCTGTTCGAGGCGTTCGTCCAAATTGATAGCAGCCTCTCCCGTCGCTACGAAGGGACGGGGTTAGGACTGCCTTTGGTGAAGCGAATTGCCGAACTTCACGGCGGAACCGTTACAGTCGAAACTGAGGTCGATCGCGGTAGCACTTTTACCGTTAGTTTACCGCAAACAACGGGCGATCGGCCGGAAGCGAGCATCGAAACGCCGTCCCAACCTTGCTTAAGCTGCGATTTGGCTGCGACTTTGAATTCCCAAGCCTTAATTGTGGAAGACTCGCCTCCCGCATCGGAACAAATTGCCCGTTATTTAGAAGAAGAGGGACTTAAATCTGCTATTTATTCTCAAGGAAAAGGGGCGATCGACTTGGCGTTGCGCCTAAAGCCAGGAGTCATCGTTCTCGACTTGCAACTCCCCGATTGTTCGGGTTGGGAAGTGCTGGCGCAACTGAAAACTCACCCGAAAACGCAACACATTCCTATTCTCGTCGTTACGATTGTAGACGATCGCCCGCGCGGGATAGCCATGGGTGCTTCAGAATATCTAGTTAAACCCATTTCTCGCGAGCAATTCCGGGGCGCACTCGAAAAAATCTGCACCATACAACAACAAACCGCCCTGGTCGTTTCGCCGCAAAACGAACCAGAAAATCTCGCCGGGCCGCTAATTTTAATTGCTGAAGATAACGAAGCAAACATCGAAACGCTGTCCGATTATTTAACCTTAAAAGGATATCGCTTGATGTTTGCCAGCAACGGTATCGATGCGATCGCGTTTGCCAAAGAACATCGCCCGGATGTTATCCTGATGGACGTACAAATGCCAGAGATGGATGGCTTAGAAGCCACGCGCTGCATTCGTCAAGATGCCGATATTGCTAGCATTCCCATTATAGCGCTCACGGCGCTGGCTATGGAAGGCGATCGCGATCGCTGTTTGGCGGCCGGAGCCAACGAATATATTAGCAAACCCGTCAGTTTAAAGCAATTAACACAACTTATCGAAACTCAGTTGCGTTGTTCTTGACTTCCTTGCTAGCATAATACAAACAACTTTGAAGTCTAAAGCACGCATTCAAACTAAAAGCCATGACGATCGCTCCCCTTCCCGATTCCATACCGACCACAAACCGCGTTATGTCGCCTGCCACTGCCTCCATTCTTGTTGTTGATGACGAACCTGACAACTTTGATGTCATCGAAGCCTTTTTATTCAAGGAGAACTATCACCTAAACTATGCCTCTAATGGGGCAAAAGCCCTAGGGCGGCTGTCCGACTTGCAACCGGACGTAATTTTGCTCGACGTGATGATGCCCGAGTTAGATGGAGTCGCCGTTTGCCGCCAAATCAAAGCCAACAAAAATTGGCAGCACATTCCTATTGTGATGGTGACAGCGCTCAATTCCAAGCAAGATCTGGCTCGGTGCTTGGATGCGGGAGCGGATGATTTTATTGGCAAGCCAATTAGCGGCTTAGAATTGCGATCGCGGGTACGATCCATGCTGCGAATTAAAAGACAGCACGACGCACTCTTGGCGACAATGGAATTGCGCGAAGATATGTCTAAAACCATCGTCCACGACTTGCGAAATCCTCTAGGAGCGATATCCATGAGTTGCGAACTGCTTTGTCGCACGGAACTCGACGAAAAACAACGCCAAAAAGTCGATCGCATTTATGCCATGAGCCAACGATTGCTCGGTTTGACCGACGATATTTTAGTCATGTCCAAATTAGAATCAGGTAAATTATGCTTGAATATGGATCTAGCCGATATCGGTCACATTACGCGCGTTGTCGCTCGCGATTTCGATCCCATCGCTCGGGGGAAAAACATCGAAATTACCACCCAAATTCCTCCAAGTTTGCGCTTTATTGCTGTTGACGAAGCGCTGTTTCGCCGCATTCTCGATAACCTGCTGTCGAATGCGATTAAATTCTCGCCCAAAAACGGGACGATCGCTGTTTCCATCGACTATCCTGACACTGGAGAAACCGCCGTTATCGTCCGCGTCGCCGACTGCGGTAGCGGGGTTAAACCAGAACTGCAACACGCCATCTTTAAGAAATACGAAATTGGCGAAGCGATCGCCAACGTTCGCCAAACCGGTTTGGGGTTGGCATTTTGTAAAACCATTGTCGAAGCGCACGGCGGCTACATTAGCATTGAAGACAATCACCCGACGGGAGCCATTTTCAGCGTCGGCTTGCCATCGAGAAATGCGTAGTTGTGCCGTCGATCGAGGGCAATTTTAGTAAGGATTCAGGTATGCTATGGTAAATGGGTGTAGAAACCCGGTTTTTGAAAGGAGAAACCGGATTGTGTCTGGCTATAAGCGAAAAACCGGGTTTCCGCGTACTACTACCTGAAATGATTACCAATTTTCTTAGAGATTATTGCGGCTGCAATCGGGTTGCTAGGAGTTGTATCGTGTCTCAGTATTTATCATCTCTTCCCCAAGCGAACATTTTTACGAACCCACAGCAGCATCGCTGTCGGTTTCGCGCTGTTGCCGATTTGGGACGCTACGCTCTCGAGGAAACTCGTTTGGATGCTATACTTGATGCTGCGATCGCTTACGTTGCTGAAGTTTTAGCCGTTCCCTACGTGGCAATTTGGGAACTGCTGCCGAATGCTTCTGTTCTTTACTTGCGCTCTGGTGTAGGATGGAAATTGGGGCTCGTGGGTCGAGCAAACGAAAGTATTAGCGATAAGTCTCAAGCGGGTTATACCCTGCGATCGTCGGCTCCCATCGTGGTTGAAGATTTGCGTTTTGAAACCCGCTTCGGCGGCTCCCAAATTTTACACCAACACGCGATCGTCAGTGGAGTCAGCGTTATTATTGAAGGGAACGGAGAACAACCGTTTGGCGTTTTGAGCGCTCACAGTTGCCAACAACGCGGCTTTAGCGACGACGACATCGAGTTTTTAACCGCGATCGCGGATATTCTGGCTGCTGCGGTCGATCGCCTCAGTCGAGAAGAAGCACTCAACCGCTTTTTCGAGCTTTCGGTCGATATGTTTTCTATTGCCCGAACCGACGGCTATTTTCAGCGTGTCAACCCCCGTTTTGAATCTCTTCTCGGTTACAATTGCCAACAATTGCTCGGCCAACCCTTGCTCGAATTCATCCATCCCGACGATCGCGCTACAACCCAAGCTCAACTCGATAACTTAGCATTGGGACTGTCCGTCTCGAACTTCGAGAACCGCTACCGCACCGCCGACGGTTCCTATCTTTGGTTTTCGTGGTCAGCGATGCCGTCACCTAGCGACGATTTGATTTATGCAGTGGCTCGAGAAATCGGCGATCGCAAACAAGCCGAAGAAGCCTGGCGGCAACTCAACCAAAACCTAGAAAATACTATCGAACAGCGCACGGCTCAACTGAGGGATGCCAACCACAAACTCCTCGAAGAAATTCACGATCGCGCCGCCATCGAGCTCGCCTTAAAACAGCAAGTCCAACAACAGGCGATCGTCGCCGAACTAGGACAAAAAGCCTTGTCTGGTATTCCTTTACGCCAACTGATCGCCGAAACGGTTTTGCAAG
>CAKZKB010000340.1 GCA_937121005.1 uncultured cyanobacterium
AGAATCTTCCCGGCTTAGAAGCCTTAAGAGATTCTCCAATTCAATTTATTACTACCCGTCACGAACAGGGTGCTGCTTTTATGGCGGATGTTTATGGACGCTTGACAGGTAAAGCAGGTGTCTGCCTGTCTACTTTGGGTCCAGGAGCGACTAACCTAATGACGGGGGTTGCCGATGCTAACCTCGATGGTGCGCCTTTAGTAGCGATTACAGGACAGGTGGGAACAGATCGGATGCACATCGAATCCCATCAATATCTCGATTTGGTGTCGATGTTTGCCCCGGTGACTAAATGGAACGCGCAAATCGTCCGTCCCGATAATACCCCAGAAGTGGTGCGGCGAGCCTTTAAGCGATCGCAAACCGAAAAACCCGGTGCGGTTCATATTGACTTGCCCGAAAATATTGCCGCCATGGAAGTGGTCAGCAAACTAGGATATCCCTTAACTCGGGACAAACAGGAAAAAACCTACGCTTCCTATCAATGTTTGAACGAGGCTGCGGCCGCGATTTCCAGGGCCAGCAACCCAATTATCTTAGCAGGAAACGGAGCGATTCGCAACCATGCCAGCGATGCCCTCACGGAATTTGCCACTCGCTTAAACATTCCCGTTGCCAATACCTTTATGGGCAAAGGGGCGATTCCTTATACCCATCCGCTTTCGTTATGGACGGTAGGGTTGCAGCAACGCGACTTTATTAGTTGCGGGTTCGATCGCGCCGATTTGGTGATTGCGGTGGGTTACGACTTGATTGAATATTCGCCGAAGAAATGGAACCCCGACGGCGAAATTCCCATCGTCCATATCAGCGTCAACCCGGCCGAAATCGATAGCAGCTACATTCCCATTGTCGAAGTGATGGGGAACATTTCCGATTCGCTTGTAGAGATTTTACGCCGTGCCGATCGCGAAGGCAAACCCGCCCCTTATGCCACTACCTTAAAGTCGGATATTCGCGCCGACTACGAAGAGTATGCTAACGACGAAGCCTTCCCCTTGAAACCGCAAAAGTTAATTTACGATTTGCGGCAAGTCATGGGGCCTGATGATGTAGTGATTTCTGATGTGGGGGCGCATAAAATGTGGATCGCCCGTCACTATCACTGCGATCGTCCCAATACTTGCTTGATTTCTAATGGGTTTGCAGCCATGGGAATTGCCATTCCGGGGGCGATCGCGGCGAAACTCGTTCATCCCGATCGCCGCATTGTGGCGGCCACTGGCGACGGCGGTTTTATGATGAACTGTCAAGAACTCGAAACCGCTTTGCGGGTGGGAACGCCTTTTGTTACTATCATTTTTAACGATGGCGGTTACGGCTTAATCGAATGGAAACAGCAAGCGCAGTACGGCGACTCGGCGTTCGTTCACTTTAGTAATCCCGACTTCGTAAAACTGGCCGAAAGTATGGGCTTAAAAGGGTATCGGGTCGAGTCGGCGTTTGACTTTATTCCTATCCTGAAAGAAGCTTTAGAACAAGACGTTCCGGCTGTCATCGATTGTCCCATCGACTATCGGGAAAATATCTTTTTCTCGAAGAAAGCGGGCTCGATTAGCTGTACGACGTAATCGGTTGTTGTTGGGGAGAAATGCGATCGACAAGGGGCGATTTGGATATCGCCCCGACTGTTTATTGGGAACGCGATCGCAGAATTATCGCCACCAGTTTGGTTAGGGCATTTAAACCCGCAACGGTGAAGATCGCGATCGCTAAAATGATAGCAGTCGGCGAGTCACCGTTTTCGACGATCGGATCGATCGTCGGATGGGTTTGAGGGGCGATCGCTTCGGTGGACAGTTGTTTGTATGACATGGAATTAACCTCAGTAGTGGTATCGGTCTCGTTATTTCCAGAATGCCGGGTTTATTTTGGAATCTGTAGCCCCAGTTTTAGTCAGTTGTCAAAGTGACTAAAAATGACTAAAATTTAAGCAATCATCGATACCAGCGCTACGGAGACTTCGGTCAGATGGAATCGTACAAGGCAAAGCAGCAAGCGTTAGACGACATCATCGATCGCGCCCGGATCGGCAAATGCTGGAACAAGCACGACGATCGCTGGGCTGATGCTGCGGATGTGTCCTTGAAAACATTGCAACGCTTTTGGGATCGGCAACCCATTCGGAAGTCGAATTTTATTAACATTTGCGAAGCCGTAGGAATTGATGATTGGGAAGCGATCGCGGATTCGGCTCCATCTTCTCCCGTTACATCGCTACCCCGTTTAACCCCAGACTGGGTAGAACGAGAAGACATTACCGAGTCTTTGCTGTCTCGCTTGCAGCCACCGCGTCGCGTCTTGGTACTGTCGGGAATTACGGGAATTGGCAAAACCGAACTGGTGAAGCGGTTGTTACCCGAACTGGAAGATGACAAAAAATATTGCTCGCTGAACCTAGACGATGGTAGCCTCACGGGAGATTTTGCCACCAGTGGCGCGGTATTGCTGCGAGCCTTGGGGACAGAACCGACACTGGAAGACCAAAAAGATGCCAAAACCTTGCTGGCGCATATCGTCGATCGCCTCTGCCAAACCCCCTACCGAGTGCAAATCGACTCCCTAGAACGAATCCTTAAAGGCAACGAAACCGAGGGCTGGAGCGACTTCGAGGACGATTTGTGGCTAGAATTATTTCAGCAAATTTTGGCGAAAAATAGCTGCCACAGCCAACTGCTAGTAACGACGCAAGACGTACCCGGAGAACTGGAAACCGTTGGCAGTCGCTACCCGCAATTGTGGCACTGCGAGACATTGGCAGGGTTGAGCGAGGAGGAACAATTAGAACTGTTTGCCAACCTGGGTTTGGGATCGGTACTCGACGCAGGCGGCGAGGGTGCGGACTTGCTGACGCGCCTCGGTAGACTCTACGAAGGACATCCGTTGGTGTTGCGGGTTATCGCTGAGGATATCAAAGCCTGTGGCGGCGACGTGGCGCGATACTGGCAGCAGGGCAAATTTGCCGAGTTGGAAGAACAGCGATCGGTACGGTTCTCGCGGCGGCGGTTGCAGACGGAAGTCCGGGAACGGGTGCGACAGTCGTTAGAACGGTTGCCCGAGGCGGCGTTGCGGTTGCTGTGTCGGGGGGCAGTGTATCGGCGACCCGTGCCCGATGGATTTTGGTTGGCGCTGTTACCGGAAGTGGGGGAAGCGGAGAAGTTGGCGGCGCTGGATCTGCTGAAGGCGCGGGGTTTGGCGTTGGAAGTGTGGGAACCCGATGCTTGGTTGGGTGCGGACGATGCGGTTCCGTTGCGACAGCACAATCTCATTCGACAGGTGGCGTATGGGTTGTTGCAGCGCGATCGCGAAGCGTGGCAGCAGGTCGAACAGGGCGCGGCGGCGCAGTGGTTGGCAGGGTACGAACCCAAAGAAGGAGTCGAGCGCTTGGAAACCGTGCGCGGCTATTTGGAAGCGTTCGACCATTATTGCGATGCAGAAGAGTGGTGTCTAGCTACATCTATTCTTGTAGAAAAAGTGAATGAAGATGTTCGATTGCGGCATAAGTTATTTCAATGGGGATATTGGAAGAAGTGCATACAAATGCACGAAAAAGCTGTTGAAAATACTTGTGAAGGACATAATATTCTATTTGTCGATTTTTTGGCAAATAGCTATTTCTGTTTGGGAAAACGCGATCGAGCATTTTCCATTTGGCAAAACATATTAAACAGTTTTGAATCGGAACGTTTTCCTAACTGTGATTTTCGAGATATGCAGATTTTGTACTTAACCAACATAGGTTGTTGCTATGCAGAATCTAAAAAGTATGAGGAGGCAGAAAAAATTTTTCAAAAGATCTGGAACATCACTCGAACACCTGATTTCCGAGAATGGCACAATTCTTGGAAAAGCGAAAGGCATTCTGCATATCATTTGGCTGTAACACTCATTTATTTAAACAAGCTAGAGGAAGCTACGGAAATACTGTCAAACTACCTTGAATTGTCGCAAAAAAATCAAGATTATAAAGGAGAACAGTATTTTTTAAGAGGTTTTGGACTTCTTTTTGAAAACACAGATAATTTAGTAGAAGCATTTTGTTACTATAAAAAATCCTTGAAAATTGCCAATCAGAAAAGCGATATTCGTGGACAAGCAAATTCTTTGTTCCACATGGCAAAAGTTCAATATTTAAGAAATAAATATCGAACTTCTTTGGCACTTTTTCAAAAATCATTGAGTATATGCCGAGAGACTGAACAATATTCTGATGTAGCTGAGGTGTTAAACTATTTAGCTGACATTTCAGTAAAAATAGGAGATCTTAGTCAAGCAATGGAGTATTGTATGGAAGCTCAAAAAATCGCAACCGATCTCGGCATTCCCCTCGCCAAAGAGTGCGAAGTTCTTCGCTCTCAAATTCAAATGGCACAATCCCCAAAAAACGGAGGTGAAGAAACTTGAGATGAAGTACACTGTTACGATACAATGGTCTGAAGAAGATGACTGCTTTGTTGTCTTTCTCCCTGACTTCAAGAATGTCATGCAACCCGTCACTCACGGCAACACCTATCGAGAAGCGCTTGAAAATGCCTGCGAAGTAATGGAACTTCTCACCGAAAGCAAACCAAAAATCAATGACACAGATAAAAATCTTCTACGAACCTGAAACTGAACTATTGACCGTATTTTGGCAATCGCCGCGCAAAAATCAAATTTGTAGCGAACTCGAAGAAGGCGTTCTGCTCATCAAAGATTCCGATACCAATGAGGCGATCGGGATTGAGATTTTGTCCTACAAACCTGGCGAAGACTGGAGCGATCGCGTTAGTATCGAGCTGGGAGACCAGGATTTTATTGAAGCAATGTAAACCAATGAGATGAGGAAACCGTGCGAGATTTGCTGTAACTGTGCTATGATGGTCTAGAACAGAATACCATCACTGTTCTAATTATCAAAAACGCGACACTTGCAACCACAAAGGAGATCTAAAACTTGGCTGCTCTTGCTTCAGTTTTAATTACCATCGCACTGTCGTTATTTATGACCCGCATTGGGGCGCGAGCCCTGATGATGACAGGGTTATCGGCACAAGCGGCGCGGTTTCAAGCGCGATCGGCATTTACAGGGGTAGGGTTTACCACCAACGAAGCCGAACGAGTGGTTAACCATCCAGTACGACGACGGATTATCACCCTGTTAATGTTCCTAGGAAATGCGGGGGCGATCTCCGTGATTTCGTCTTTGATCCTCACCTTTGTCTCGGCTCAAGATGGCGACCAACTGACGCGATTTTTGTTATTAATTATCGGGTTGATGTTGATGTGGTTGGTGTCCGTTAATCGCGCCTTTGACAGATTGCTGTCGAGATTGATTGACCGAGCGCTGAAACGGTGGACGCATTTAGATACGCGCGATTATGCCAGTTTGTTGCACTTGTCGGGGGAATACCGAGTAACAGAAATGAAAGTCGAACCCGACAACTGGATGGCAAACAAAACCTTAAAAAAACTACAGTTGCGATCGGAAGGGGTTGCAGTGTTGGCGATCGAGCGCGAAGACGGTACGTTTGTCGGTGCGCCCGACGGTTCGACTTTCTTGCGACCGGGAGATGTTATAGTATTATACGGTCGCATTCCCGCACTTACCGAATTGGACGAACGGCGTGCCGATCCCCAAGGAGAAAAAGCCCACTTCGAGGCGATCGCGGAGCAAGAACGATTGGAAGAAGAAGAACGTGCCAAAGACAGTCCTTCTCGCGTTGATGGAAATGGCGTTTCTTAGTTCCCTCGTTACGTTCCTCTGAGGCGCAAAGTCGAGGCTCCGGCTCCATTTCACACGAGGCTGTAGGGGCTAAGCATTCGCACCGGAAAAGGGAGAAAAAGTCCATCAACTAGAAGGCGAATGCTTCGCCCTATCAATAACGTTCCCCGCCAGAGACAGAGAAGGGGATTGTTAATGGTTCGTTGCTCGTTGCTCATTGCTCATTGTTAATTGCTCATTGATATGACTTTATTAGTTGTAGCGACCGGAAACCCCGGAAAACTCAAAGAAATGCAAGCCTACCTAACGGCAACCCGTTGGCAGTTGCAACTCAAACCGCCGGAATTGGAGGTCGAAGAAACCGGACAAACTTTTATGGAAAATGCCCGCTTAAAGGCTTCAGAAGTGGCAAAAGCGACGGGAGAATGGTCGATCGCGGATGATTCTGGCTTAATGGTTAACGCCCTCGGTGGCGCACCGGGCATCTATTCGGCACGGTACGGAAAAGACGATGCCGATCGCATTTCTCGCCTGCTAAGCGAATTAGGAAATACCCGCGATCGCGCGGCGCAATTTGTATGTGCTTTAGCCATTTCTCGTCCTGACGGCGCGATCGCCTGCGAAGCCGAAGGGATATGTCCGGGGGAAATTTTAGCTGCCCCTCGCGGCGACAACGGTTTCGGTTACGATCCGGTGTTTTACTTCCCCGAAAAAGGCAAGACGTTCGCTGAAATGTCGGACAAAGAAAAGCACCAACACAGCCATCGCGCCCGCGCATTTGAGACAATTTTGCCCCAACTCGATCGCCTCAATGGATAATTTTGCGATACAATCGATAAAAGCACCCGACGATCGCCTTCAGGAGAGCGAAAACATGGAACTCGCAAGCGGAACATTTAAAAATGGAGTCGTCGAACTCAACGAACCCGTCTCTTGGCAAGAGGGGCAAAAAGTGACGATCGCTCCCACTGAAGACAATGCTAACACGACGAGCGTTCCCACGCCTAAAGCTGAAGGAAAACTCTCCTTTGATGAGTTTATGGACTTTATAGACGAATGTGCAGTCGATACCGGAATTGAAGATCTAGCACACCAACACGACCATTATCTGTACGGCAAACCCAAAACCGACCCTTATCCCTAATGAAAGTCTTTGTCGATACCAGTGCGTGGATTGCCCTGCTCAACAAACGAGACGGGCTGCATTTGTCCGCCAAGTCAGTAATGTCCGATCTTCGCCAACAAAATGCTTGGTTATTGACCACCGATCTCATCTTTATTGAAGTTGCTGATGCCCTTGGCAAGCCTCCTATGCGACAAACGACGATCGCCTATCTCAATCGGTGGCGATCGTTTCAAAATTTGGACATTGTTCCCATTAACAAGATTCCGCTAGAAGAGGCATGGAGTTTGTATTACCAGCGACTCGATAAAGATTGGGGATTAACCGATTGTACGAGTTTTGTGGTGATGAGGCAAGAGAATATTACTCATGCGTTTACCTCCGATCGCCACTTCGAGCAAGCCGGGTTTGTTAAAATGTTGTAACGAACGAAGTCATTGTTCGCTGAAAATCATGATGTTTGACACGCTAAACACTGCCTTAAACTCTTTTTGGACAGCCCGCTATGCCAAATTTCTGGCATTGGTTCTGCTCTACGGAGCAACAGTTCACGTCGGTAACATTGCCGGGTTGACAGGAACGCCTTGGTTGTCTACACCTTTACTTTGGCGTGGAATGGATGTTACCTTATTAGTGTTCGACCTCGTAACGGCGATCGCGCTCTGGCGTGGCTTCAGTTGGTCTGTAGCGCTCCTGTTCGGCGGTATTATCCTACTACAATTTGTCCCCTATACCTTGTGGCGATCGCACTTTATCCTCAAGCCTGAAGATACCCAAACATTGAACGGACTGTTGGCAACGGAGGCTGCGATCCTGGCAATTTTTGCCCTGCTGCTGTGGCTCAAAAAATAGATATTAATTACTTGTTGATAATTGTTCGTTGAAATGTCACACTAAGAAAGAAGGCTCCACGCTGCGCCGCCATGCCCACTGTTTACGTCAACCCCCAAACCGGGAACGATCGCGATCCTGGCACTCAAACCGCCCCCTACAAAACGATTTCCCGCGCCCTGCGTTCCTTGCGTCCGGGAACGATCGTCCAACTCGCCCCCGGAACCTACGGATCGGCGAACGGCGATCGCTTTCCCCTCGCGGTTCCGCCCAGTGTTATCCTGATTGGCAGCGAAGCCACCAAAGGCAAAGGGATTCATATTCGAGGTGGGGGGTACAGCCCCTCATCGACCGATGAAGCGATCGCGATCGTGCTTGCAGACGAAGCGCAACTGCGCGGCGTAACCGTGACGAACCCCCTTCCTCAAGGCATTGGCGCTTGGATCGAAACGGGAACCGCAGCCATTCTCGATTGTACTTTTATCGATAACCATCGCGAAGGCATTCGCATTGCAGGTAATAGCAAACCCCTAATTTATCGCAGTCATTTCGATCGCAATGGATATTACAATATTCGGCTGACAGGGAACGCCAAAGGGGAAATTCGTAACAGTTTGTTGCAAGATGCCGATGCTGGTTTGGGCATCGAAGATAAAGCCGCGCCCTTAGTTGCCGAAAACCGCTTTCTCCACAACCGCGTCGGCATTTCGATTGCCGATTTTGCCCGTCCCGTGTTGCGAAATAATGCCTTAGAAGGCAACGTCCGCGACGGTTTGCGACTGACGGGGAACGCGATCGCGGATTTAGGAAAATCCCAAGATCCCGGTGGCAATGCTTTTACCAAAAACAGTGGTTTTGACGTTCACAATGCCGCTAGCACCGCGCTTGTTTCGGCTGGAAACAATCTTAACACCGCCCAAGTTCGCGGATTAGTTGAATTTGTGACGACTGAAGTTACCACTTCTTCTCTACCGCAACCCACTCTCCCCACGTTACAGCCACCGAGCGAATTTGGACTCACTGATATTGCCGGACATTGGGCGCAACCGTTTATCGAAGGAATGGTATCTAAAAACATTCTTAGTGGCTTTCCCGACGGCACGTTTCGCCCTGGAGATCCCCTGACTCGCGCCCAGTATGCCGTGATTTTAACTCAAGCCTTCGACTTGCCAGAAGTGCGATCGGGTCTGACATTTGGCGATGTCGAGTTGAATTTTTGGGGCTACGACGCGGTAATGAAAGCAGTCAAAATGGGCTTTTTATCAGGGTTTCCCGATCGCACGTTTCGTCCCGGTTGGAACCTGACTCGCGTGCAAGCGATCGTCGCTTTAGTCGGCGGTTTAAACCTAGAAGGCGGACATACCGATATTTTAATGGATTATCGCGATCGCGCTCAAATTCCCACCTACGCCACCAATGCGATCGCCACCGCCACCGAACAGAAATTAGTAGTCAACTATCCCGACATTAACCAACTCGAACCCATGCGGGATATTACCCGTGCCGAAGTTTGCGCGATCGTCTATCAAGCCTTGGTCGATCGCGGAGAAGCCGACCCCATTTCCTCTCCTTATATTGTCGCATTTCGTCAGTCCGTATTGCCTCGGTTCCCGGAATTTCACGACGCACAAAATCATTGGGCTGCCGGGTTCATTACCGAAATGAGCGAAAAAGGGATTATCAGTGGCTTTGAAGACGGCACGTTTCGCCCCGAAGAAACCATGAACCGGGCGCAATTTGCCGCCTTACTTGCCAGTGCGTTTAATCCCCAACCCCAACGTCCGCCAGCGAATTTTGCTGACGTTCCGCTTACCTTTTGGGGTTACGATGCAATTCAAAAAGTCTATCGCGGTGGCTTTATGTCGGGGGTGTCGAGTACCCAATTTAACCCGCAAACAACCCTACAACGATTTCAAGTTATTTTAGCATTAGCGAGCGGTTTGGGGTTGCCACCGGGCGATGTTTCGGCGTTAGATACCTTTGCCGATCGCGATCGTCTCTTCGAGTGGTCTAAACCCGCGATCGCGGCTGCAACTCAACACCATCTTATTGTCAGCTATCCGAGTACCAATTGGCTCGATCCCCACGAACCCGCCACTCGCGCGGAAGTTGCGGCGATGGTGTATCAAGGGTTAGTTTATACGGGTAAGGTCGATCGCATGGACTCGATGTATATTGTTTGAGCAAACAATGCTTATCGAACTCAGATCGAATCCGGATCTCGCAGACAAGAAACCCGAAACCGCGAATTGCTGTTATTGGGTGAGTTTGGGTTGCGAGAATAACCTGCTTTTGAGGTGCGGATTTGATAGGGACTTTACGCAGAGGTCAAATTTTTAATTTCTAATTTCTAATTTTTAATTTCTAATTGGATCGAAATGCTTTCCCGGCTGCCACTCTCGAATCCATTTTAACACAACGTACCAACAAGTCAATATCTAAATCCGGGAGAATTTGACTGCGATCGACTGCTTGGTAGCTTTCGCCTTGCAAGCGGTAGACAGACAAGCGATCGCTTTCCCAAAACCAGACTTCCTCAATGTGCAAACGCTTGTACTTTTCGAGTTTGTCGATCGTCCCACTGGTAATAATGACTTCGATCGCTAAATTGGGGTGTTTTCCCTTGTCGCCAATATAATAAGACTCATCCGGCTCAAAAGACACCTTTCGATCGCGATCGCTGCGCGTTGCATTGCCAACAGGTTCGTATTCAATCTCCATTTCTAAAAAATACAATTGCAGCAAGAACCCGATAAAAGAACTAATCGACTCGTGTTTTTCGCTAATCGTCATCAGTTCGATACATCCATCGAGATACGTGACTCGCAAACTGAGAATATCGGCAAAAGAAGGCGCGATCGCCTCAAATTGCGACCAAGAATAGCATCCTGGTAACAGAACGCGCTCTTCGGAAATGGTAGCTTTTGGCAGTGCAACTCGAGTAACCATTGTTGTTAGGATGTTAAGCAGTCAGGTGGTACACAGAAACCCGGTTTCTTATAGCTAGACTGAATTCTAGTTTTTCCTTTCAGAAACCGGGTTTCTACGCCAGTTTATGATAGGATACCCGAACAGTTATGTTAAGAGACAAGTTCGACTCTACGACACGCGGATGCGCTTGTTGGGATCTTGCTTGCGTACCCAAAGGATAAATTTTTGTAATTTGGGATGTGCTTTTAACTTCTCTAGCGTGTTCAATTCCTTGGCGAGATAAGCATTGTCAAACGACTTATGAATTTGACGGTGACACGCCGAACAGATGTCGATCGTCGGACTGGGTTTTTGATTTTTGCGTTTCGTGTGCTGGCGGGGGGTAAGATGGTGAACGGTGAGGCGTTCGATGTCGCGATCGCACAATTGACACGGCATGAGTTGGCAAGGGCGCGGGTTTCTCTTCTAGTGTAGCACAATATTTGTCTAGAGATTATTCCCTTGCCAGTTGCCATTTTAGCCGATAAGCAAATACAGCCGTGAGTAGAGTTAAAATACCCGTCACCCAAAACGGCGTTCCGTAGCCAAAGCTGACTAACAATCCCGAAACAGGTGGCCCGACGGCATTAGAAATGCTCAAATAAGAGGCATTGATGCCCAAAATTTCCCCTTGCTGGCGATCGCTGGTATTTAAGGAAATGAGAGCGTTCGTTATCGGTAACGGAAAGGAGTTAACGACTCCAAATGCTGCCATGATAACAAAAAAGGCAGTGACATTCGGAAAAAGAGGAATCAGTAAAAATGCCACTCCCCGCAGAGCAATTGTCACGGACAAAATCTCAACGAGATCGAAGCGCTTTCGCAACGGTTGTAAGGCAAATACTTGTGTAACAAATCCTAAAATTCCCACCAAGACAAACACCATCGCCAGGGTATCGGCTTCGCGATCGAGAACGAAGAGTAAAAAGGGTTGAAAGGCAAAGGTAAAAATCGTAAAAGTCGAGCCGCTTAAAAAGGTAAGAATCAGAAGTTGTCCGATTTTGGGATAGGTGAGGGCGCGAAAGATCTTGTCTAAAGCAAAGTCTCGGGGGTTGAGATCGAAAGAATCTCGCTGGCTAGCGGGTAAAGTTTCGGGGAGGAAAAAGAGAGTAAGAAGGGTGACAACAACCGCGATCGTCGCTGCGACCAAAAAACTCATTCCTAAAGAAGAAATCCCGGCAAATGTAGGGATTTTCTGGGAAAAGTAACTTAAGGTGGGGCCGACTACAAACCCCAGGCGAAATGTAGCGCCAAAAATCCCAAAGGCTTGCGGACGCTCTTCGGCTGTGGTAACATCGCTAATAACAGCACGAGCGATGGAAACGTTTCCGCCAGTCAATCCGTCGAACATTCGCGCTAAAAACAGCAGCCAAGCAAAGGGGGTGAAGCTGGCAATAATATTCGCAACAACCGTGCCCGCCAAGCTGAGAACGAGCAAGGGTTTTCGTCCGTAGCGATCGGAAAGTTTGCCGAGAATTGGCGTTCCGACAAACTGACAAATGGCAAAGGATGTCGTTAGCAAACTCGCTTGAAAATCGCTGAGGTTAAATTCTTTAGCATAGGGATAGAGTAAAGGAATGATAATGGTAAAACAGATAGCATTAACGAAGGCAATAAAGGTGACAATCCAGAACTCGCGCGGGAGTCGATTCGTTTTTTTAGGCAAGGGTGGGGTCAAGTCGCTAAGCTCCAATTCAAAATTCAGAATTCAAAATTCAAAATTAAGACCTCTGCCTAAAGTTCAGAGGCTTGAACTAAGGAAAATGCCCTATCCTCTTCTCCCTCAAGGGAGAGGCTTGTATCCGAGATTTTTTGGTCATTGGGCTGCGATCGCGCCATTGGGGTCAACTTTAGTATAAAGGAAATTTGCCGCACAATCGATCGAATGGTAAGGTGGGCGTTGCCCACCCTACAAATATTAAACTATGGCGTTCCGCCAGAACCCAACACCGAAGCGGCATCACCAAAATAGAATAACCCCGCAATGCAACCCGTCATCAAAGTTGCCAAAGTTCCGCCCCACAAGGCTTTAAATCCGAGGGCAGAAATATCGCCGCGACGTTCGGGAACCAAGCCCGATAAACCGCCCACAAAAATGCCGTAAGAGGCGAAGTGGGTGAAGCCGCAAAGCACGTAACTGACGATTAGCATGGCGCGATCGCTCAATTCTCCCGCCTGGAACAATTGACTTAATGCCAGATAGGGTGGGATGCTGGTTTCAAACAATCGCCGCCCGATCAGCACCGAAGCCGTCCACAGTTCTTGCCAGTCTAAAGAAACTCCCGTGAGGAAGGTTAGGGGTAAAAACAGCGCCCCGAGAATATTTTGCAGGCTGATGATTTCAAAGATCGGGCCGAAGGGGGCAGGCAGATCGGCTAGTGTGGTAAAAACGGTATTGACGAGGGCAACCAATCCTAAAATGGCGATAATCACCGCAGCAATTCCCACCGCCATTTTGACACCATCTAAGGCTCCTAAAATCAAGCTGTCCATGGGGTTGGGACGCTTTTCGGGATCTTCTTCTACGTCTTCGGGAAGGTGTCCTAGGGTTTTGGGTTCGTCGCGTTCGGGAACGAGGAGTTTGGAGATGACAAAACAGGCGGGAATGGTGATAATGGAAGCGGAAACCAGGTGTCCGGTAATGGAAGGAAAGGTCGATCGCAACAGTCCGGCGTAAAGGGCGAGAACGGAAGAGGCGATCGACCCGAAACAACTGGTGAGAATGGCACACAATTCGCTGCGCGTCATTTCCGGGAGGTAGGGTTTTACCGCGATCGCCGACTCGATCCCGACGAAAATATTTGCCGCCCCGGAAAGGGACTCGGCCCCACTGATCCGCATGGTGCGCTGAAAGACAACTGCAAACAGGCGGACGACGGGTTGAATGATGTTGAGGCGGTACAACAACGCCACCAGTCCCGAAAAGAAGATGACTTGGGGGAGGGCGCGAAAGGCTAAAATGTAGGCGAACCCAGGATCGAGGTTGTTTGGCCCCACGCGATCGCCGGGAACGGCGACGAAGGGATCGCCGACGGCACGCACCAACCAGCGTCCGGCCGGGCCGGGGCCGACGGTGAAATCGGGATCGTTCACTAGAATGGAGTTGGCCCCACCAAATAGAAATTTGGCCCCGGCTTCGGAGGCTTCTAAAATGGCATTGAGGAGGTTGTTGATCCAGGCGACGACTTCGCTACCGAAC
>CAKZKB010000341.1 GCA_937121005.1 uncultured cyanobacterium
AAGACTGTTGGTGAAACTCGATGGCCCGTTGGTATTGTCCTAAAGACCAGTAAGCATTGCCCAAATTCCCCAGGGAATTGGCTTCTCCACGGCGATCGCCGATTTCCCGGGCGATTTCTAAAGACTGTTGGTGAAACTCGATGGCCCGTTGGTATTGTCCTAAAGACCAGTAAGCTAAGCCCAAATTCCCCAGGGAATTGGCTTCTCCACGGCGTTGGCGAAGCCTCTCCGCAGGAGACTCGCCGATTTCCCGGGCGATTTCTAAAGACTGTTGGTGAAACTCGATCGCCCGTTGGTATTGTCCTAAAGAATCGTAAGCAATGCCCAAACTCCCCAGGGAAGCCGCTTCTCCTTGTCGATCTCCAATTTGCCTATAAATTTCTAACGCCTGTTGCCAAGACTGCAACGCTTCGCGAAACTGACTGACTTGAAATTGTTGGATTCCTTGCTGTAACAATCGATCTGCTTGCGCTTTTCTGTCCGTTTCCCCTTGCGCCAACAACCGCCTTTCTCCTCTCGCCAACGGTGCGTTTTCCGCCGCCAGCGTTGCCGTTCCCGCCGTCACCGATGCTGCCAGTATGCAACCACAGATAAATGGGATAAACTCAGATGGGTGTTTGGAGAAGGTGTTCATTGTTCTAGGATGAATTTAGATGGCGTTTCGGAGACAATTCGTCAATATTTCAGAGGTCTTGGTGGTGCGGCGTTTTTTACCATTCGGGAGCGAGACGCTCCCATTACCAAGCTCGATATGCCAATAAACGGGTGTAGAAACCCGGTTTCTTGCCGATCGCCAGACAAAATTCGAGTCTGTCCTTTGAGAAACCGGGTTTCTTGTTCGGTGAAAGGAAATGGAACGAGAAGAACATCGCCAAATTCATAGGTTGTCATACTCCGCATCCTCGGGATTGTCCCATACCGCCGCAAAGGAAGGCTCCGACAAGTTTGCCATATCGCGCACCCGTTGGCGTTCCTGAAGGCGAGCCTCAGTCTCGTTACGCGACATAGCAGGTACAACTCCCGTCAAACTAGACTTGCTCTATTGTACCACGCTAAGCGTCCCACTTGGGAGTGGGCAAACGCACCTCGACTACGCTCGGTAGACACCGTTTGCCCCTACAACGGACAACCCGATCGCGGTCTTGTTGGTACAATGGTGCTAAACGCATCATCAATCTCCTACTGTCTTAACCTTCACGATTTTCGTTTTCGAGTTGTTGCTGTAACTCCAGAACGCGATCGAGGGGCAATTGAGTTAAACTGACAACCCGATCGACCTCGAAACCATCACGAAGCAAGTTTAATGCCATAGCTTCTTTCTCCTGCTGAATGCCTTGCTGAATGCCTTGCTGAACTCCTTCTTGGACAGCCCGATCGCGCTCTTGTCGGTACAATGGTGCTAAACGCATAACTAACTCCCGGTCTTCTGGTGATGCTGGTTTGTTGGCCAAATATCGCTGTAAGGTATAGAGCAATTCTAGCACAGTTTCTCGGTACTCGAATGTCTCCGGCAACGCCAAGAACTCCTCTGTCGCTACGCTCCAATTAAAAATTATAAATTAAAAATTAAAAAGGATTTTCTCGGTTTTGAATTTTGAATTGTCCCGAAGGGGGAGTGACAGGATTGCGAAAGGGTTCAAAAATTGCCGCCGTTGTTGCCATTTTTCCCAACAGTCCTAACGTAGCGCGATCGCAGGCAAAATTGCCATAAGATGGTCAGTGAAGCACTACCAGTTCTAAATTCAATCGTAAGCATTCAGGTGGTACACAGAAACCCGGTTTCTTGCCTATAGCCAGACAAAATTCGATTTTTTCCTTTGAGAAACCGGGTTTCTACATCAGTACATGGCTGTCATGGTTCGCAATGACTGACCCTTAAATTCAGTTGTACGGTATCGTTTTCTTGTTTAAACCACATCGATTTGACGTGACAAATACTCTCCGAAGGAAACTCACCATCGGATAGAGTGATGTCTTCCTGTTTGACAGTCAAAGCGCGATCGTCAAATCGAACGCGATCGGCAAAGATACTCCAAATCTCTGTACCTCGAATCGCGCTCGGCCCGCTAACGCTAGGAAGGGATTCGTCTCCCTTAAACATGACTTTGCGAACGTTCGCGATCGCGATTTCTTCGGGAACGCCATCGCCTTCCATAACGATCGCGTCGTCGCGAACTTGGATGACATTTCCCGTTTTGAGACTGCGATCGCTTAACTGCACATCTGCTAAACTGGGAAGCTGAAGCTGATACTCGGGAGGGGGAGGTTGGGTTTCCGGTAGGGGTGTCGGTGTCGCCGCTTGCGGTTCGCTGTTACATCCCGAAATGCCAAGGCTGGAAGCAAGGACGATCGCCAATCCAAAAATATGATTTCTCATGGCACTCGATCGCGTTTGGGGTTACAATACCTATTATAATCTCTAAATTCCAATGGCCGATCGTCCCCCAAACATTCTAGGAAAATTTGCCGGCGTTGCGACTCTCTTTGGTGCGGCGCTATTTTTCACTGGCTGGATTTATCGCTGGTACTATTTTAACTTCTTCCAAGTCGAAATCACCACCCTAGACTTGCCGCCAGAGTCGTTTTTCTTTGTGCCGTTGCAAGTCTTTTTTGGCAGCTTTACCGATCTGGGAACGACGATCGTGCAAATATTTAAAGTCTTTGTCGGCGCGATCGTCACCTTTATCGTCATTAAATTTCTCCTAGCATTTGTATATGTCAGTAGTGCTATCTTCGCAAATATTTGCAAAAATTGGAAAAAACATCGCTGTCAACCCATTGACTTTCGGCACTCTTTATGGGATGAATTAATTATTGTCGTTGGCATCGTCATCTTTCTGTTTTTCATTGCCCGCGATCGCGCCATGGCTGATGCTTATAGAGATGCTAGCAGCCGTTCTAACCTCTCTGTCGTCACCCTTGTCGTCCCTGAAAACACTTTAGGTCTAGGTCGCCAACTGACCAACGATACCAACTCCCCTTCTGGGTTCCAAATTATCGGCGATCGCGATCGCTATCGGGAACTTTTGGGAAAGGAAATCAACGATCCCAACAGCGATCGCACTTGGCGGTTACTCATCGATCGCGGAGGCTATTTCTACCTGTTTAAAACTCTACCAGACAATGCCGAAAAAGATGACCGTCCCGTCCTCATTGTTGTCGAAGGGAACATAGAAGGCGATCGCCTGTGGATTTTGTCCCCTCAACCCACATCAAACTAACTAACCGAATATAGGTATCGTCACTCCGCTAGCCAAACAAGGTATCGTGTCGGTTAGATGACTCAATATTGGGACAGAACTGGGAACAGCGCCATCGCTATGTTAAGTTTTCCCCAACTTCCCTTTCCAAATATCGTCAAAAGCGCTACGATCGAAAACTAAGCTAGGGGTGCCTGCGTCAAGGCTGAGATTACACCCTTAGAACCTGACTCCGGTTAGCACCGGCGGAGGGAAGCTGTTTATCAAGGAATTCAATATGCGTCAAGACTGGGTTGCCAAACGCCAGGGACACGCCAATGTCTCTCAACTGCACTACGCTCGCCAAGGTCAAATTACTGAAGAAATGGACTTCGTGGCGCAGCGCGAAAATCTCCCCGCCGACTTGGTGCGCGAGGAAGTGGCGCGGGGACGGATGATTATCCCGGCGAATATCAACCATGTCAATTTGGAGCCGATGGCGATCGGAATTGCCTCCAAGTGCAAGGTGAATGCTAACATCGGTGCGTCTCCCAACTCTTCCGATATTAACGAAGAACTAGACAAGCTGAATTTGGCGGTAAAATACGGTGCTGATACCGTCATGGATCTGTCTACTGGCGGTGGAAATCTCGACGAAATCCGCACTGCGATTATCGATGCTTCCCCAGTTCCCATCGGCACGGTTCCCATTTACCAAGCCGTTGAAAGCGTCCATGGCAACATCGAAAATCTCACCCCCGACGACTTCTTGCACATCATCGAAAAACACGCCCAGCAAGGGGTCGATTACATGACTATCCATGCGGGATTGCTGATCGAATATTTGCCAATGGTGAAATCGCGGATTACCGGGATCGTCTCTCGCGGCGGCGGTATCATCGCCAAATGGATGCTGCACCACCACAAGCAAAATCCGCTCTATACCCATTTTGACGACATCATCGAGATTTTCAAAAAGTACGATGTCTCGTTCAGCTTGGGGGATTCTTTGCGTCCCGGTTGCACGCACGATGCCTCTGACGAAGCGCAATTGTCCGAATTGAAAACATTGGGACAACTGACTCGTCGCGCCTGGGAACATGACGTACAAGTGATGGTCGAGGGGCCGGGTCACGTCCCCATGGATCAGATCGAATTTAATGTCAAAAAACAGATGGAGGAATGCTCCGAAGCACCCTTCTACGTTTTGGGGCCGTTAGTCACCGATATTGCGCCGGGTTACGACCATATTACCTCTGCCATTGGTGCGGCGATCGCGGGTTGGCACGGAACCGCCATGTTGTGCTACGTTACGCCGAAAGAACATTTGGGACTTCCCAATGCGGAGGACGTGCGCCAAGGGTTAATTGCTTATAAAATTGCGGCCCATGCTGCCGATATTGCTCGCCGTCGTCCGGGGGCTCGCGATCGCGATGACGAGCTCTCGGCCGCACGGTACAATTTTGACTGGAACAAGCAATTTGAACTGGCACTCGACCCCGATCGCGCTCGGGAATACCACGACGAAACCCTGCCGGCGGACATCTACAAAACGGCTGAATTTTGCTCTATGTGCGGGCCGAAATTCTGTCCCATGCAAACCAAAGTAGATGCAGATGCGCTGACAGAATTAGAGAAGTTCCTCGCTAAAGAAAAGGCAGCGAAGGAAATGACGGCGGTGCAGTAAACTAACATCTGTAGGGTGGGCATCGCCCACCTTACTCTCTTTAAAAATGGCATTGGACATTCGCTACAAGCTAATTATCCCAGGCATAGGCGCTAAAACAGGGGGATCCTTACAGCCATATTGATTTGACCTGAATACTTACGAATTTACATCCCATTTTCAATGGCTTCGCGAACGCCATCGGCTGAAATATCCGTTGCGGATACTTGGGAAAAGTCGGCGCGAAAATTAAGCATTCCATTCACAAACGCGATCGACACAGTTTCGGGAATGCGATCGTGTTTGAGACGCACTTCCTTAAACTCCGACTTCACCGTTTCAATACCAAAATCATCGACGCATATTGCCGCGATCGCCTCTACTACCGTTTGAAATGCCAACGGTTCCACCTTCTCGAGCGCCGCGCGATCGCACTCGGCGAAACTATCCCAGTCTACCACCCACCGCACGTCCGCACCGCCGCTACGTTGGCGCAGAAGCATCTGATACCCCGGTAAAATTTCCGTTTGTAACTGGTGGACGAGTCGCCTTTCTTGTAGTCCCATAGCTGTCTTATATCGCGCTCTTCCAATCCTAGCGCACTGCTCGGCCGTTCGCGCCAAACGCGATCGTTAAGATATTCGATCGCCCCTGGCAGCGAGACTTTGTGACAAACTTTGTTACAATAGGTAACGTATCGTTACATTTATTTGCAATGCTCGCTCCTCCCACCCCCTTCGATCGTCTCAAAACCGCGATCGAGCGGCGAATTCTGTTCGGTAACGAACTCACCCCCGAACTCGCCGCCATTCTCCTAGTGTATTTCGTCCAGGGGATCCTGGGTTTATCCCGGTTGGCGGTTAGCTTCTTTCTCAAAGACGATCTGGGGTTGACTCCGGCGGAGGTGTCGGCGTTGATGGGGATCGCTGCCATTCCCTGGATGGTGAAACCCCTCATCGGCTTCGTGT
>CAKZKB010000342.1 GCA_937121005.1 uncultured cyanobacterium
AACCTCAGTAGGAACATTATTTCCGCGATCGGGCAATAGTGTGTATGTCAAAGAGATCGCCCTTTCATTCGCTTGTATCGCCTCTCCAAACTGCCCCAACTTCTGGTAGACTTCTCCCAACTTCTCCCACCATGTCGCATGGCGATCGTCCAGCTTCACCGCTTGCTGCCAACAGTTTCCCGCCGCTTGCCAATTTTGTGCTTCATAAGCTGTTAACCCTTGCTGCCAAAGGGCTTCGGCTTCCGGGTGTGCTTCTAAGATGCGATCGTCTGTTTGCGTAGTGCGAGCATCTTGCTCGCGATCTTGTTCCCCTGCTTCGGTATCAGGAGGCAGAGCCTCCCCATCCGGCAACGCGGTAGAACCACGTTGCGAGTGCGGTTTCGACAATGAAGATTTAGAAAACAGGCGTTTGATGCGGTTCCACATGGAAATAACGGCAACGCAATGTTATCGATTGTAGCACGATTCAAGGTATGAGGTACGAGGTACAAGGTACGAGGTGTCAAGGATGAAGGATGAATATTAATTTCCCCCTAATCCCCCAAACCCCTAATCCCCTAATCCCCCAATCCCCCAATCCCCTACTCCCAGTCTTCCGGCGTGACCACATATTCCGACGGTAACTCCTCCGCTTCCCCGAGGGTAATCAGGGCTTGATACAACATCGCCGCCACTTCCGCGCGGGTGGCACTTTGTTCGGGGTTGAGAAACTGGCGATCGGGATAGTTAACCACTAAACTACCCGCGCTGGCGCTGGCCACCGAATTTCGCGCCCAGTCGTCGATCGCGGGCGCATCGTCGTAGGCATTTTGTAAAATCTGTTGCGCCTCTTCGGGAGTCTGCAAGTCCAAACCGTTGGCGAGGGCGACGAGAACTTCCACCCGGCGGACGGGCTGTTCCGGGCGAAAAACGTCGCCGGGATAGCCCCCCATAAACCCCCTGGCGACAACGGTATCGATACCTTCTTTGGCCCAAAAGTCGGCCGGGACATCGGTAAACTCTTTGGGTTCTCGTTCTGCTTCGCGATCGAACAGTTGTTGTAACTGGACGGCAAATTCGGCCCGCGTCACGGGTTGGTTAGGGTAAAACCCACCATCGGGAAACCCCGCCACGATCTGGCGAGAACTCAACGCATTGATAAAACTGCTGGCCCAGTGGTCGGACGGGACATCAGTAAATTCGCCGGGGGCGGTGGCGGCGGCGGAAGGGGACGCGATCGCCTCCGGTTCGGGATCGATCGCGTTCCCCAGTACGGGAATGGCTGCAACCGGGGCCAGGGGAGGAATTTCGTCGGCGGTGGTGTCGAGTTCGGTGGCGGGTTCGGGGGGGTCTTCTGCAATGGCGATCGCCGCTTCATCGCGATCGCGCGGCGCAAAGCGTTCTGAGGGCGCGATCGCTTCCGGTTCGGGGGAGGGAGTCGGTTCGGCTTCTTCGCTGACTTCGGGGGACTCGTCGGCCGTCATTGTCACCAGCCATCGATCCCACAGTTGGCGCGGTTGCGGCCGGACGCTAACCCAGGCGATCGTCCCCATGACGGCAAACGTCACGATGAGGGCGATAATTTCGTCGAGGCCGAGCTTGTTCGGCGGTTTGGGGCCAGATGCAGGAGACATAGCAGCAGTCGATCGTTGCAGTTTAAAACGATTAAATCATAAAATGCCCGGTCTTGTCTCTCGATTTCGAGTACAATGGCGATCGAGTGCAGAGGTGGGAAATTCCCCGACTCAATCGATACCGATTTGGGAGGTTGACAGTGGCGATCGACGGAATTTATACGCTGGCTAACGATGTCGTTTACGATCAAGTTGTGGCGTTAATCAACAGTATCGAAGTTCATCTCGGCACAGAAATACCCATTTGTATTATTCCCTACGACGATCGCCTCGATCGGGTTCGTCAAGAAATCGCCCGTCGCCCTCATGTTTTTGTTTTGGATGCGCCCGAACGGATCGAGCGTTGGCAGGACTTCGTTTCGCAGGTTTGGAAACTGCACCCAACCGCGATGGAAACTTGGGAAAAGCGTCGAGGAACACCTGGCGTAGATCGGCTCGGAGCTCACAACCGACTGTGTGCTTTCGATACAGAAAGTCCTTTCGAGCGCTTCATTTATCTGGATGCCGATATGTTGGTGTTCGATAACTTCGATAAAGTGATTCCCTACTTAGATCGGTACGACTTTATTGCATACGATTTCCAACGCAGCAACCCCGAAAATATCTACGATCTCAAATCGCCGCGATTGAACTCTTTGTTTGAGAGTGACTCGGATATGCGATCGCAGGTGTTTTGTAGCGGTTTTTTTGCATCCAAGCGGGGGATAATAGGGCCAGAGCAGCGCCAGAAAATTTTAGACAATTTGGCCAGTGGAGACGCAGAAGTCTTGTTTCCTGGGTCAGTGGATCAATCGATCCTCAATTATAGCGTTGCAAAACTCAAAATTTCTTATTGCAATTTATCTTGGGAATTGCCGAATGAAGAAAAAACAGGGAATTCCGCTCATTCACCTCACTTTCAAAATCGAGATAACGTACTTTACGATCGCGGCAAGCGCCTAACCTTTTTGCACTACATCGGTGTATCTTCTAAGTATTTCAATCGAGCGTGTGCGGGCGAAAACATCGACTTTCCGTATCGCGATTTATTCTTACACTATCGCTATCTCCACGAACCCGAAAAGCGCCCGAAATTTACATCGCCCCCGCAATACTACAAACAGCCGCCGACGTTTCTCGATAAAGTGTTGAAGAAACTGAAGCTAAAAACGTAGCGATCGCGATCGTCACAATGACTTTGAATGTTGCCCGCCCGCAATATCCTCTTTATCTTGTAACCCCATTGAATTTTGCCGATGAATCATCTGTGTCTATCCCATTTATCTCATGAAATCTGGTTCGTCAATGCTACAATCTGATACATCTGGGCGGGCTAAGCATTCACCAACAGAGTTACCAGTAGAATCGTTCGTTGACTTGTGCGAATGCTTAGCCCCTACTACAAACCCCCAATTCATTCAGGATAAGGAAAACCCGTTCGCTATCTCCAAACCTCCGGCTTCAGCCAAAGATATTGCTCGTTGTTCATTGTTCATTGCTCATTGACATGACTCGCGGAATTTACATTCTCGGAAACGATCGCGTCCTAGAAGCGACAATTGCCCTTCTCGAAAGCATTCGCTACTACGATAAAGATGTACCCGTCGTCTTGCTCCCATTTAACGACGAGTATCAGAAAATGGCAACAGTTTTAGGGGAACGCTTCGGAGTGCGCGTCTTCCCCGACATGGACTTCTACCGAAAAATGGTGTCGGAAATGGCAGCAATTTTTCCGCCGAAATTCTTCCCGGTTTCCATTAGCTTAAACCGAATGCGAAAATTTGCCGCTTGGTTTGGCGATCTCGATGAGTTTCTCTATATCGATACCGATATTGTAGTCTTCGATCGCATCATCAAGGTGCTAGAAGAATTTGGCGATCGCGATTTTATTTGGTGCGACTACCAGTATAAATCGGGACTCAAAAATAACTACACTGAAGTCGTGCGCGAAAAAGGTGTCTTTTCCGAAGCCGAACTGCAAGATGTCTTCAACTCCGGCTTTTGGGGATCGAAAAAATCCATTCTGACCGAAGAAAAAATGTACGATCTGTGGCGAGAGTGCGCCCAACATCGGGAATATTTTGACTTCGAGCAAGGAACCGACGATCAATCGATCCTCAATTACATGGTACATAAATTTGTCCCTAACCGCCTCAATCTCACTACCCTTCCTGAATACAGCGCTGGAAATTGGGGCGGATCCTCGCAGTTTCGCCGCGAAGGAAACGTACTTTACGACGGCGATAAAAAACTCTTATTTCTCCATTGGGCCGGCTTAGATCTCAAACCGGGAACTCCCTATTGGGATCTGTGGAAATTCTACCGCTACTTACACGATCCCGAACCCGACTTTCCCGAACCTGAAGACGATCGTCCGACTCTGCTGCAAAAAGTGGTTAACAAAATTAAGCGACTAATGAGGTATTAGGTATTAGGTTTTAGGTTTTAGGTATTAGGGGTGAGGTATGAGGTATTAGGCTTCAAGGATGAAGTAGGAAGGATGAAGGATGACTATCAATTTCTCCTTGTCCCCTTGTCCCCTTGTCCCCTTGTCTCCCTTTCTTATAAACTGGGCACTGGTCACTGAACACTGAAAACCATGCAACTCGAGGGACTCATCGAACTCAACACCTGCCCCGACGGAGAAGCGACGGCCGTGCGAGCGCTGTGGTATGATAAGCGCGGCGATTGGAATACGGCTCACGAATTGGTACAAAATGCCAGCGATCGCGACAGTGCGTGGGTACACGCCTACTTGCACCGCAAAGAAGGGGATCTGGCGAACGCCGGATATTGGTATCGCCGTAGCGGTCGATCGTCCTTTAATGGCGAACTCGATCGCGAATGGGAGGCGATCGCCCGCGAATTGCTGTCGTAAATCGGGGAATTGTATGAAGTTTTGTGAATTTTCGGGCAAATTCCGTAAAAACGCCGCTTTTGTTCAGATAGAGAATATAGAAGAGTCTAATCGCCCATCTCAAACTTAAGGAGACATTATTGTGGCTAACTTTACGGGAACCGCAGACAGCGAAGCCATTCAGGGAACCCCAGAAGTCGATACCATTACAGGTTTCGGCGGAGACGATACCCTCGTCGGTGGCGACGGTAGCGACACTATTTTTGGAAACCAAGGCAACGACGCGATCGCGGGCCAGCTTGGCGACGATTTGCTACGCGGCGGTGCGGGTAGCGACCTCGTTGGTGGTGACGACGGTAACGACTTCGTTTACGGCGATCGCGGTGGCGACACCCTCAGTGGCGGTACGGGAGACGATACCCTCGTGGGTGGAACTGGCGATCTCAATAACAACGCTGGCGACGGTGCCGATATCATCGTTGGCGATGCGGGCAACGACCTCATTTTTGGTAACATCGGCAGCGACAGCATCGATGGCGGTACTGGCAACGACAGCATTTTCGGC
>CAKZKB010000343.1 GCA_937121005.1 uncultured cyanobacterium
ACTCGTGGCGAACTCGACTGTCGCGCTCGATAACGAGATAATCTTCGGGACTAAAGCCGCATGGGATGGCAATCATGGTAAAGTCGCTACGCTCCAATTCAAAATTCAAAATTCAGAATTCAAAATTAAGACTTCTTCGGTCAGTCAACCAGCAGCCCCCCCTCTAATAGGTAGCGATCGTCTCTATCATAACATCAGTGGGGATAGGGGAGACATATCGGGGAAAACATTCGCGATCGCGTAGCTGAAGACAGAGAGATGTAAAGATTTGTAACAATTTCTGGTGTTTCGCGTAAAACCGGAAGCGATCGCCCCGAGAGAGATATAGATAGGCAAATTCGCGATCGAGGTATTGACCATGAAACGGACAAAATTATTCTCTCTCAGCATTGTATCCATTTTAGCCCTAACGGGGGCGATCGTCTCCCCTCAAGGCGCATCCGCACTGACCATCACCTCTACGGTTGAATGTGGTGACAATCCATCTCGAACTATACACCCTAATACTGCGATCAATGGTGATTGTACCATTGGAGGTAACTCAATTGAACGACTTGTTGGTGATGGAGCGGATGAATGGACGGTTTGGGATTTCAATTTTACTGAAGATGTCGGTTTTTCCTCTTTCCTAGATGTAGTTAATTCAGGGCGTTCTCTAGAATCAGCATTGCTGACGCTGACCGCAATACCAAAAGATCGCTTAATCACAGGCGATGTTGTGCGAATTCAAGGATTGCCCCGTCTTCGCTTGACAGACATTACCGAAATCCCTCCTCTTCACCAACCGTTTACATTTTCAATTGACTTGCTGACCACAACAGCGAATCCTTATACCTCCGAGCAAATTCTCGACAAATTCACCGATCCTAGCCATACGGGAGTTCTATCAATGCACTATCAAGATGATGCCATCATTTCTTCGGCAAAACTCGAACTCAAAACCACTCCCGAACCTTCTTTCCTGTTTGGGCTTTTAGGTGTTAGCGTTCTAGGAGTGTGGAAACAGAAAATGAAGTAAGCAGCGCTTCCTTGTAGCAATAGTAGGAGCGATTCGCGGATTGCTCCTACACAAACTCATGTTAAGATCGTACCGAGATACAACTGTTCGATCGCAATTTCTAAGCCAATGCTTTGCAAACGAACCAGATCGCCCTCTCGATAAACTTCGGTTTCCCATTGCGAATTTGGCCCTTCCCCCACGCGCCGACAACATTCAACTTCCATGCGTTCTTGCGAGATGAGAACGTATTCTTCTAAAGAGTCGAGCAATTGGTAGTCGGCAAATTTGTCATGGCGATCGAACTTTTCAGTTGACGGAGACAACACTTCTACGATTAATTTAGGATAGCGTTTCACGTAGCGATCGTCGCGATCGCGCGGATCGCAGGTCACAAACAGATCGGGATAGTAAAAAAAGCGATCGCGATAACTAACTTTGATATCGTTAACAAAAAACTGACAGTTGCGATCGCGCAGGGGACGACCGATTTCGATAACAAGATTGAGGCTAATCAGGTTGTGGTTGTCACTGCCACCTGTCATGGCATAAACTAAGCCACAACGATACTCGTGACGAACTCGACTGTCGCGTTCGATAACGAGATAATCTTCGGGACTAAAACCGCAGGGGATGGCAATCATGGTAAAGTCGCTACGCTCCAATTCAGAGTTCGTGCCTCGACTACACTCGGCAACCGTTCAGAGTTCGGAATTAAGACCATAAGTCTTGAGAACACATATAGATAGCGATCGTCTTTATCGTAACATCGGTGTGGATAGGGTAGCCATACCAGGAAAAAGAAAAAATATTTTTGTGCGGACAGGCCCGATCGCGCCTACAATATCCCTAGTCTAGAGGAACGATCGATGTCTGCGATCCAACTTCTCGTTCTCGATATCGACGGGACGATCGCCGGGAAGTCCAATCAGGTTACGCCTAGGGTAAAAGCGGCGGTACGGGAAGTCCGCGATCGCGGCGTGCGGGTAGTGCTGGCGACGGGACGAATGTACCGATCGACCCTCTGGTTTCACCAAGATTTAGGGTTAGATACACCCATTGTTGCCTATCAAGGGGCCTGGATACAAGATCCGCGCAGCGATCGGCCGGTGTTGCATTGTCCCTTACCCAAAACCATTTTGCGCGAGGTATTCGACTATCTAGAAACCTGGGAACGCCAAGACCGAATTTCTCTGCATTTTTATCTCGACGATCTCCTGTACGTGCGCGAAACCAATACCATGACGCAGCACTATTTGACGCGATCGCGTATCGATCCCGTTGTGGTAGCTGACTTGCGATCGCTGCTCGATCGCGAGACAACCAAACTACTTGCAGTTAGCGAAGATATTGCCTTACTCGACGAATTGCAAGCGAATTTACGCCAACGCTATCCGGTCGATCGTCTCTATTTAACCAAATCAGAAGCCATTTATTTAGAAATGGCCGATCCGGCGGTAAATAAAGGGATGGCAATTCGCTATCTCGCCGAACAGCAGTGGCATTTATCCCCCGAAAATGTGATGGCGATCGGCAATAGTTTTAACGATATCGAAATGATAGACTATGCCGGAGTCGGTGTGGCGATGGCAGACTCGCCTCTAGAGTTGCGATCGGTTGCCGATTGGATCGCTCCCGATGTAAACTCAGATGGCGTAGTGGAAGCCATTGAAAAATTCATCTTAAAGCCAGCCAAACTCCCCCTATAAATTGTTCGTATTATCCAATATAGCAGAAAATCATCAGCGATGCCCCGCAAATCTTTTCGTCGGACACTTAAAATTATCAGCAGCGATCGCGGCTTTTTACGGCTCATGCAGGTTTTACAAACTTGGGTCGCCAAATTGCTG
>CAKZKB010000344.1 GCA_937121005.1 uncultured cyanobacterium
CATCGACAATGCTTAGGCGATCGGCATCGCGCGGATGAATTTCCAGAAACGGTTCTGGGTGCATCTTCGCCGTTTTTTCGATGCGTCCGGTGCGGGTTTGCGTGTGCCAATGTCCGTACAACCGTCCGGTGGTCAGCACCATTGGATAGTCGGGATCGGGAGGTTCTGCTAACCCTTTAGAATGGAAATCAGCAAATTTTGCCCGTCCGTCGCCCGTAGGAAATCGCCAGTCTGCATAGAGGCGTTTGGGTTCGCTTTCTTCTCCTTCGGCAACATACGGCCATTGTACTGGACTTTGACGCAGGCGATCGTAATTCAAGCCAGACATATCGCAAATTCGTCCTTTTGTCAAGCCCACAAATTCCGCATGAACTTCGGCAGAATTAGCAAACTCGAACTGTTCGGAAAATCCCAAACGACGACCGACTTCGGCAAAAATTTCCCAGTCGGGTTTGGCTTCGGCAACCGGATCGCGAAAAGCCGGACAAAGGGTGACAACGCGCTCGGAATTGGTCATGGTTCCAGTTTTTTCGCCCCACTGCGCCGCCGGAAGCAACAGATGGGAAAACTGGGCGGTTTCGGTGGGATAGTAAGCATCTTGGCAGACCGTAAACGGCGATCGCATTAACGCCGCTTGAGTGCGTTTAATGTCGGGCATACTCACCGCCGGATTGGTTGCTGCAATCCATAGCAAGCCCACATCTCCCGTTTCTAGACCCGTTATCATCTCCCAAGCATTGAGTCCGGGCGAGGGAGAAATGCGACCCTGCGGGAGATTCCAAAGTTGCTCCAGTTGCGATCGATGTTGGGGATTTTTTACCAAGCGATAGCCCGGTAAAATATGTGCCAGACCGCCCGCTTCTCGACCGCCCATAGCATTAGGTTGGCCGGTAAGGGAAAACGGCCCTGCCCCCGGTCGCCCAATATTTGCGGTCATTAAATGCAGGTTAATCAACGTGCGAACTTTTGCCGTTCCTTCAGAGGATTGGTTCATGCCCATCGACCAAAGCGAAAGAACGCGATCGCTTTCTCCCCACCACCGGGCAACCTGTTCTAACTCATCGATGCGGATGCCACATTTGCGGGCAACTAATTCGGGCGGATAGTGACGAATCACCTCCGTATAGTTCGGAAATCCTTTGGTACAATCGTCGATAAAATAGGTATCGATGAGCATCCAGCGCATCAACAAATGGGCGATACCGTTGAGCAAATCGATATCCGTTCCGGGGTTAATCGCTAGGTGAATATCGGCTGCTTCGGCGGTAGCGGTGCGTCGCGGATCGACGACAACCATTTTTACCTTGCGGTTCTTTTTGTGATGCTTTTGCAGGCGGTTAAAAACAATAGGATGGCAGTCTGCGGTGTTAGTACCAATGAGAAACGCAAAGTCGGTTTGTTCGAGATCGTCGTAACAGCAAGGGGGGCCGTCGGAACCGAAACTTTGGATGTATCCCGAGACCGCAGACGACATACAGAGGCGAGAATTGGCATCGAAATTGTTAGTACCCAAGCAACCTTTAAGGAGTTTTTGGGCGATGTAGTAGTCCTCGGTTTGGAATTGACCCGAACCGTACATCGCGATCGCGTCCGGGCCTTGAGTATAGCGAACGGTTTGGATGCGGTTGACCAGGCGATCGAAGGCTTCATCCCAACTAATGCGTTGAAAGGGTTCGTCGAGGCGATCGCGCCACATGGGATATTTGAGCCGATCCTTATCTAAAGACTCGGAAACCGTTGCCCCTTTTACGCATACTTTGCCTTGACTAGAAGGATGATCGCGATCGCCCCTGACTCGCCAGATCGGAGTTCCTTCGCTGTCGCGATAGGTTGCTTTTCCTCGCATTGCTGGCGGTTGCACTTCTAAGCCGCAACCCACACCACAATAAGGACATAACGTTTTTGTTGACATATCTAGACCTCCTGACACAATTTTGGGGCGAACGGTTGGAATGTAGGGGCGAACGGCGTAAGCGCTACGCGCAGGCTACGCCAAACGCCCTTTCTTTCATTCGCTATTCACCTTGCACTTGCAACTGTTTACTCTCGGGCATCAGCGAAAGCCGGAACCGCTTCCACCTCAGCTTCAGTCTCCCCCTCGTGCAGTTCCGAGAACGATCCTTTCGGTTCTTTGAGGATAAAGACACAGAGGAAACCCACGACTAACGCTGCTGTTCCTAATGTCTGGAAGAAGATGCGGTTGCCCATTGCCCCTTCGGGAAGCAAGCTAAACAAAGTTAGGTAAATAACTGCGCCGACGTTACCGTAGGCTCCCACATTTCCGGCGATTTGTCCGGTGACGCGACGCTTGACCAGAGGGACGATCGCGAAGGTAGAACCTTCAGCCGCTTGCACGAAGAACGAACAGCACATGGTGAGGAGAATCGCTGCCGGAAGCCACCAGCCTTCGGACACCGAACTCATCAGTAAATAACCGATGCCCATGCCGAAGGTCAGAATCGCCATCGTCCATTTACGGCTACCCATTTTATCGGAAAGTAAGCCGCCACCGGGACGAGACATGAGGTTCATAAATGCGTAGCTAGCAGCAATGGCTCCAGCTTGGGCTTTATTCAAACCGAAGGTGAATTCAAAGAAAGCGGGCAACATCGAGACCACAGCTAATTCCGAGCCGAAGTTCACGATATAGGTAAGTTCGAGAATGGCAACTTGGCTGAAATTGTAGCGATCGTCTGCCGGATAGCGTTTTTTGCCCAGCATCAAATCTTTGTTGACATCCCAACATTTATAGGCTTGGAACAGATACAACGCCGCTAATCCTGCCCAAACGATATACAGTTGCGACGGACTCAAAAAGCCCACTTTACCCAAACGCCATGCCAAGATTGCCAACACGCCAGATAGGGGCAAGTTCATCAGCATCAAGAACCAGAAATCTTTCTTGGTGGTAACTTCGATACCGCCGTGACGTTTGGGGCGTTGATATTCTTTTCCGGCGGGCGTATCTTCGACATTGAAGAAGTAGATGACACCATAAATCGCTGCCGCAATTCCCGTGAGGGCGATCGCCAAACGCCAGTTCGCTTGTCCGCCACTGATGAATGACAAACCGAGGGCGATCGAAGGTAAAGAAAAGGCAGAAGCTGCCGATCCAAAGTTGCCCCAACCGCCATAAACGCCTTCGGCGAAGCCAATTTCTTTAGGCGGGAACCACTCGGACACCATGCGAATGCCGATGACAAATCCAGCACCGACAATGCTGAGAAGCAAGCGACTGATAACCAGGGTATTGAAATCACTTGCCATCGCAAATAACAGGCAAGGAATGGCAGCAAATATCAACAGACAGGTGTAGGTCAGTCGCGGCCCGTACTTGTCCAAAAGCATCCCGATAATGATGCGGGCAGGGACAGTAAGGGCGACGTTGCAAATTGCTAGAGTGCGAATTTGTCCAATTTCTAGACCTAAGTCTTCTTGGATGGTTGTTGCTAGCGGTGCAAAGTTGAACCAGACAACAAACGTCAGGAAAAAGGCAAACCAGGTCAGGTGTAGCGTCCGGTATCGCGGGACGCTGAAGGCGTGTTTGATAAATTGGGTCAGCATTAAAGTTCTCCCTATTTGTAAGGGTGAAAAGATGGAAGAGAGTGAAGTGGGTAGGTAAGTATTCGGTAACGATTCAGGTGTCCGATCGCGCCTCGGGCGTAGAAACCCGGTTTCTCAAAGGATAAACTCGAATTTAGTCTGGCTATGACAAGAAACCGGGTTTCTGGCGATCGCCTGAATGGTTACGTTTCGGCGCTGTTTTTCGGGGTCGCACCGAAATTTTCGATTAGCAAGTTTCGCAAGACAGGTTTGAGATCCTCGCAGGGAATTCCTTTCATTTGGCGGGTTCCCAAGTGGGCATCTTTGCCGACTTTCCCGCCCAAATAGATGTCTACCGCTTCGACAGCTTTGCCATCTTTGCGGGTTTTGGTTCCCATTAAGCCAATGTCGGCGACTTGCGGTTGTCCGCAGGAGTTGGGGCAACCCGTCCAGTGAATGCGAACGGAGTTCGGAACGTTGAGTTCTGCTGTCAGTTCTTTCGCCATTGCAAGGGCGCGATTTTTGGTTTCGACCAGGGCAAAGTTACAGAACTGAGAGCCAGTACAGGAGACCAGTTCGCGCACTAAAGGATCTGGTTCGATGGAGAATTTTTGCAGTAATGGCTCTTGCAAAAACAGGGCAACGCGATCTTCGGGGATATTCGGAATGATGGCGTTTTGTTCGACCGTGAGTCGGATTTCGCCGTTCCCGTAGACATCGGCCAAGCGAGCCAGTTCTTGCATATCGTCAGCATACAATCGTCCGATGGGAATATGCAAGCCAACGTAATATAAATTGGCCTGTTTCTGGGCGTGGATGCCGATAAAGTCGCGTTTTTCCCAGACGATCTCGTCTTTGGGGGCGGCGGTTTCTAATCCATAGCCGAGATAATGCTCGATTTCGCCGCGAAACTTGTTGATTCCCCATTCGTCGATCAGCCACATTAGCCGCGATTTCTGACGGTTGGCACGGGGTCCGTTGTCGCGATAAATCGTTAGGATGGCTTCGCTGAGGGCGACGACTTGGCTGGGATCGACCCAAGCATTGAGGGGAATAGCGGCTTCACAGCGTTTGGCGGAGAAAAATCCACCTACGAGAACGTTGAAACCAACGCGATCGTCCTTATAAGCAGGAACGAAGGCAATGTCGTTAATTTCGGCATGGATGGAGTTGTCTTTTCCACCGCCGATCGCGATGTTAAATTTGCGGGGTAAATTGGTAAAAGCTCGATTACCTTTGCCATTCCCGGTAATCATATCTTGGGTTTGTTGTACCAACTCGCGGGTGTCGATAATTTCGTCAGCATCAATGCCGGCCACTGGGGAGCCGGTGATGTTGCGGACGTTATCCATTCCCGACTGAACGCTGGTTAAACCAACACGATCGAACTGTTGGAAAATATCGGGAATATCTTCGAGGCGAACGCCGCGCAATTGCAGGTTTTGGCGGGTGGTGATGTCGGCGTTGCCGTCGTCACCGTAGCGCTGCACGATGCCCGCGAGGACGCGCATTTGCTCGCTGTTAATGACTCCGTTGGGCATTCGCAGGCGCAACATGAATTTACCGGGAGTCACCGGCCGGAAAAAGATACCGAGCCACTTCAGCCGTTGGGTGAGATCGTCGGAGTCGATCGCGTTTTGTGCGTCTTCCCAACTGTCGCTTTCGCGGGCAATTCTGGCAAATTCTTCCAGGTCAGCTTGTACGGCTAAGCCGTCTTTTTCAGCTTTGTACCGTTCAAATTTATTTAGTTTGGGTGCGGTAGATACCATAAGGGGACGCGAGTGAGAAACTGCGTTGATTTCTTGTTAAGGTAAGTGGCTTGCCAAGGCGCGATCGTATCTTTGGCTACACAATTGAAAAAGTTTGTTAAGAATTGCAAGATGTCGATGCGTTTTGTGCATTGCTCCCGGAAATCCCGTTTGTTACCGTTCGGGAGTGCGGGTTCGGGAGGGAGGAGGGAGGGACTGTGCGGGAGCCAAGATGCTCCCACTACCCAAACCCAGGCGCGGGGGGTAGCTCGCTGGGTTTAGGCTATACTGGCGGTAGGGATACTGAGTTTGGCTGGTTATGGCGAATGAAAAGCATATCAGG
>CAKZKB010000345.1 GCA_937121005.1 uncultured cyanobacterium
TCTCCTTGTCTCCTTGTCTCCTTGTCTCCTTGTCTCCTTGTCCCCTAATCCCCCAAACCCCCAACTCCCCTAGCTGGCTAAACGCGATCGCCCTTTGTGGGGCCGTTGCGACTCCACCCGCAATAGCGTCGCCTCGACGGTGGCGGCCAGGTTGTCCCAGTCCAAATTGTCGCACTCGAGCAGGGTTGCGAGTTCGTCCAAGAGGGTTTCTGGCGGACGCTCTTCCGGTAAGGTAGTGGAAACCGGGCGGGGATGGTGGCGAACGGCGTTGATGCCCCAACTGACGGCATCGCGAACCAGGGGGGCTAGGCGACGGGAAAGGCGATCGCGATGCCAACCTCGTTCTTCTGGGGCCAGGGCGTAGCGCACGGGCAAACGGTTGAGGGCGTAAGCCATTACCGCACCGCGATCGAGGTTGTCCCTCTCCTCGGCACTCAAGCATTGCGCCTGTCGCTCGAGCTCGCTAGCGACTAGGGTTTCCATGACGTTGCGACAGACATCAGACACGATCGCTTCCTCAATTGTTTCTAAACTCGCCTCTCACTTATCTATCTGGCAGAGCAAAGAATTTTTACGAGTAATTGGTCACTATGTCACAAATCTTAACATAGACAGTACGGGAACTGGCATAGAACTTCTGCGTCTGTTACTTTAAAATGAAAGCATAATCGGTGTCGATCGCGCGGCCAAAGGCGATCTGCGCCTTTCAGCGAGAAATTGCCATGTCCACTCACGATGCTGCCCGCGAATTGCCTTCCTCCGAACCGAGAGATCCCGTAGACTTGAGCGCGTGGCTTGACGGTGCTGAGGCGGTGGGTTGGGAGGATCCCAAAGCGGTTTTAAACTTGCCGGAGTTTGCGGGCTATCGTTCCGTCGGGCGCAAGAATTCGGGCCGGGTGCAACGCTGCAAGCGCCTCGACTTGGAGCGATCGGGCGATCGCCTGGCCTTGCTGGTGGGGTTGGCGCGGGCTGCGGCCGAAGAGATTGATATTTGGGTGGGGGTCTATCCTACTGGGGAGAGTTCTCGCTTGCCCGAAGACTTGCAGTTGGCAATTCTCGACGAGGCGGGCGACACGGTAATGCGAGCGATCGCCCAACGTACAGAAAGTCTGCAATTTGAGTTTGGCGGTCGCTCGGGGGAACAATTCCAAGTGAAATTAGCGTTAGGGGAGTTCTCTACCCTAGAAGGGTTCGTGCTTTAAGCCTGCTAGCGGTTGGAACTGTTGCCCGCGCTAGGAAGGCGCACGCCGTTGACCGCATCGCGAAACTCGGCCACGGCGGGGGGGTAGTCGATGGGCAGCACGGCGACGACGTTTTCGTGGGGGCGAGGAATAATCACCCAGGACTCGAGGGTTGCGCCATACGCTGTTTCTACGGCGGCAATTCCCGCCTCCATGGCGGTTTTAACTTCCGATACGTCTCCGCGAATGTTGACGGTGAAGCGAGCGCTACCGACGCGGATATAGCCGACGAGGGTGACTCGTCCGGCTTTAATCATGGCATCGGCGGCGGCTAAAATTCCTGGAAATCCTTTAGTCTCAATCGATCCGACGGCTTGTTGGGTCACGGGGCTACTCTCCTGAAAAATCGCGCTCGATACAACTGGGGCGATCGCGCCCTCCATTGTATCTCAAGGAGCGCGATCGCGGTTCAAACGTTTTGTAACAATTGGTGCGGAGGTAGCGGGCCGCAAATGCACGATCGACCCTAGGGATCGGCGGCGACGCGATGCTTAAATTCCTAACTCGCTGCCGGAGCGCACTTGCAGGCGAGAACAGGGAATGCGATCGGCTAAAATGGCGCTGGCCATGTGGCCGGTGTGGACTTCTAGTTGAACTTCGGGTGGGGCCTCAAACATCAAGCGCTGGCCCGGAAAGGCGACGCGCTCGAAATAGCTGTCGGGAATGTCTGCAATGCGGACAATTTGCACCTGGCTGGTAGCGTTGACGTAGCAGCACAACTCGGGTGTGGAATACTGCTTGGGTTTGGGGTCGAGGGTCTGTACCATCGTTTGGATCCTAAAAAGCCGATAAATTGAAGTTTTGAAAAGCGACGACGGATAATCCGGGGGGCGTATCGTCGATCGTTTGCTTTATTAATCTAATGTAACAGATTTTTGAGCAAGTTGTGTCTCTCTCCAGATAGGGAAATTCGAGATCCCCAACGCGATCGCATAAATAGAAGTTATCGCAGCCGCGATCCCCGTGCGATCGCGGATTCGTTGCCAACGTAGCGATTGTTACAATATCGCCTGCGGTTACAGCAAAAAGCTCAACAGCAATGTAAACAGAAGCGTCAGTTGTCCGGCGATCGCGAAAAGATAGAAAACGGCACGCGGTCGAAATACCGACAGCATCAGGCCAATTCCTTTGAGATCCACCATCGGCCCGAACACCAAAAAGGCCAGCAAGGCACTACTGGGAAATATCGAAGAAAAAGAGAGGGCAAAAAAAGCATCGACAGTGGAGCAAACCGAAACAATGACTGCCATAGCCAGCATCACTAAAATCGGCAAAATTGTGCCTCTAGCTAGGTCAGTAATCACCTCTCGAGGAACGGCCACTTGAATTACAGCAACGATCGCACTTCCGAGGATTAAAACGGCTCCCAACTCTCGCAGTTCTTGCAGCGTATTGTCGAGAAACAGGCGCAATTTGTTCGGACGGCGGGGTGCAGCCGGAAGGGGCATCGTATTGGGAACGCCCGCCTGCATGGCCATCAAAGCTGCTTCCAAACGCTGTCCCGAGGCTCCAGCAAAATAGGTTCCCGATCGCAACAAGGCCGGTTTTTCTTCGGCTCCTTTTTCCTCAACGGGCGATCGCGGCATCGATCGCGCGACTCCCGGCTGCATGAAGGGGCGCAAGTCCGTTTGGACGCTAAAAATTGCCCCGACAATGGTGGCGATCGCCAAGGACAACCCCACTCGCCACAACACCATCTCGGGGCGATCGCGAAACGCCGTCCAGGTTGACCAGACGACGATCGGGTTCACGGTGGGGGCGGCCAGTAAAAACCCGATGGCCACGGATGACGGTACGCCTTGCATCAACAACCGTCGGGCCACAGGGACGTTACCGCACTCGCACACCGGGAATAAAAAACCGATGGAACTGCCCGCCAGCGCTCCTAACAGGGGATTTTTCGGTAACAGGGCCAGGAGCTTGCGTTCGTTAACGAACAGCAACAGGGCGCTAGAGAGCAACACGCCCAACAGCAGGAAGGGAAACGCTTCCACCAGCAGGCTCAGAAAAATGGTAAAGGCGTTGTTAACAGATTCCACAGGCGATCGCGGGGATAGGGGGGAGAACGCAAAACAAGGTTCCATTTTACAGAAAATTAGCGCGATCGTGCTACCGAATGTGGCAAAATAGAGGGGCCCAGATGCGATCGTTTCTTTATGCCCGTCGATCCCGACACCCTCGATATTGCTCCCTATATCGACCATTCCCTACTCGATCCCCTGGCCGGTGCGGCTGAGGTCGATCGCTACTGCGACGAAGCAGTACATTTTAAATTTGCGGCCGTTTGTATCTATCCCGCTTACGTGCGTCAAGCGGCCGTTCGGTTGCACAAACACGCACCGAAAGTCTGTACCGTCATCGGTTTTCCCACAGGCGCGACAACGGCGACAACCAAACTCTACGAAGCCAGCGAAGCGATCGAGAATGGGGCGCAAGAATTAGATTTTGTCGTTAATTTAGGTTTGCTCAAATCGGGAAAGACCGACGAGTTCCATCGCGAAATGGCCGAATTCTGCGAAGAAACCGGAGTCCCGGTCAAAGCGATTTTAGAAACAACTCTGCTGAGCGATGAAGAGAAAAAAATTGCCGCCGAACTCTGCATGGATGCTGGCGTGGCATTTTTGAAAACCTCGACGGGATGGCGCGGCGGGGCAACCGTAGCAGACGTGCGCTTGTTACAAGAAATCGCCAAAGGCAATGTCGGAATTAAAGCATCGGGGGGCATTCGCACTCCCGAAGGCGCGATCGATTTGATTGTCGCCGGGGCAACTCGTTTGGGAACCTCTCGCGGCGTTGAGTTGTTGAAACAAAGGGATAGTCATTACTCGTAGGTTGGGTAGAGGAACGATACCCAACGCCATTCCAATTCAGAGTTCAGAATTCAGAGTTCAGAATTGAGTTGGAAAAATCTCGTAGGTAGAGGAACGATACCCAACGCTATCAGTTACGGTTGTTGAATCCTCTACATCACGGGATGACCGAACACCTCATCCTAATTTATCTTTCTATACTGTGACGCGATAACCAACCCATCCATCTGTGTCTATCCTATTTATCTGTGGTTGTAGACTTCAACCCAACCTACATATAGCAGAGGTCGATCGCCCAGTTGATGTGAGTGTTGTTATAATTAAATAGATTTCGATCGCCGAGTGTTTTACGATCCCTCGCCCCCAGAGGTTATTGTTAATTGCTCATTGCTCATTGTTCATTGCTCATTGAAATGACTGCAAGTCCATCTATTCCCTCTGCATGGCAACAACTGCGAAATCGCGCCCTCTCCTGCAAACAGGCGCTCGATTTGTTAGTGGACGATCGCGGTATTGTCAACCTCACCTTACTCGATCCGGAAGTCAGCTATCGGTTCTTTCGCGAATTCGCCGACAAAAATAAATTACCTCCCGTCATTCCCCTGCTGCTGTGGCAAAATTGCTTTTATCTCGGCGTACCCGTGCGCTTGTCCCCGGAACAAATGCGCCAACTGAGCGATCGCACGCTGAGCGATATTAAACCCGTTCCCATCGCTCAAAAAAGTTACTCTGCTTGGTATCACAGTAAAAATCTTAACCCCAATACTATCAGCGCCGATCCGTTGGTAAACCCGATTACCGGGAAAGTTGAAAAAGAAGATATCAGCGAAACGACGCAACAATTTTTAACCCAAGCCGTCGATCAAATCGGTCGCATTAAAACCCTGATTTCGGCCGCATTACGCAACCGCGCTAGCGATATTCACCTCGAACCCATGGAGGACGATCGCCTGCGAGTGCGCTATCGCATTGACGGTATCCTTAGAGAAATTGCCATTCTCCCTAAAGAAATTAGCCGTCGCGTGGTTGTCGCCCTCAAAGTCATGTCTGATATGGACATCGCCGAAAGTCGCAAACCGCAAGACGGACGCATTGGGGAAAAATATGCTTCTGAAAAAGATTCGGTGGGCTTAGATATGCGCGTCAGCGTACTTCCTTGTATCACTGGGGCGGAGGGAAATCGCGAGAAAGCAGTGATTCGATTGTTACCTCAAAATAATCCATTTGGGACGCTCGAAGATTTGGGGTTGTCAACCTCCGCCCTCGATATTTACCGCAGTTGGATTAGCCAACCTCAAGGGATGATTATTCTCACCGGGCCGACGGGTTCGGGGAAAACCAGTACCCTCTATACTAGCTTGCAAGAAGTGGCGACCGAACAGGTCAATGTGGTCACAGTAGAAAACCCGGTCGAATACGTGCTTCCTAACATTACTCAAACCCAAGTCAACGAGAAGGCGGGAATGACATTTGCGGCCGGATTGCGATCGATTTTGCGCCAAGATCCCGATATTATTATGATTGGGGAAATCCGCGACAGCGAAACCGCAGAAACGGCGGTGCGAGCCGCTTTAACGGGGCATTTAGTTTTTACCACGTTGCATACCAACGACGCGATCGGAGCCATTCCGCGACTCAAAGATATCGGCCCGGATCCGGGGTTGATTAGCGATGCGTTATTGGGTATTGTCGGACAGCGTTTGGTGCGGCGAGTTTGTCCTCATTGCGCTGCACCCTATCAGCCGACTGGTTCGGATTTGGAACTGTTAGGAATCGATGGCGATGCTGCTAACATGGAGGGGTGGAAAAAGGGCAAAGGTTGCGCCAATTGTTTTAATTCTGGCTATGCGGGACGAGAAGCGATCGTCGAGATTTTAGATGTGGACGATCGCGTGCAAGAGATTATTTACGAAGGGACGATAACGGAGTTGAAACGATATTTATACGGAAGTGGGTTTGTCTCTTTCCGCGTGGCGGCGATCGAGAAAGTGATGAACGGACTAACAACAGTTGAAGAAGTGCATCGCGTTTTACATCGTAACGCCTTACGCCGAAAATCAGCCGTAGCTTCAAGTAACGGCTGCCAAGTTTCTCCAGCGCTGTAGGCGATATTTGCTACGCAAAGGCTGCGCCTACGCGAATCGCCCCTACAGAAGGCATAAGTTGAGTTAAAAAAGGCGTAGGTTGGGTTGAAGTCTGCAACCACAGATAAATAGGATAGACACAGATAGATGAGTTGGTTATCGTGTTACAGTGTGGGAAGATAAATTAGGATAAGGTTTTCGGTCATCCGGTGAGGCGATCGGGCGAATGCCATTCGCCCCTACAGTTATCGAAAAATGGTATCGTGGAGATATTGATGCGATCGCAGCAAAGATTTATGGTACAAACTCCCACTCAAGCGCTCACCCTAGAGGAGTTCCTCAAACTCCCAGACACCGAACCAGCCAGCGAATACATTGACGGTAAAGTTATTCAAAAAGCCATGCCCCAGGGACAGCATAGCGTCATTCAAACCGAGCTTTCTGCGGCAATTAACGCGACTCTTAAAAAAACGCAAACGGCATTGGCACTGACAGAACTGCGTTGTATTTTTGCTGGAAGCGCCATCGTTCCTGATGTCTCTGTATTCAGTTGGGAGCGAATTCCTCGATACGACAATGGTAAAATTGCCAATGTCTTCCACGCTGCCCCCGATTGGGACATCGAAATTCTCTCTCCCGAACAGCGTCAAACCAAAGTGGTTAAGAAGATTCTGCGCTGCTTGGAGTATGAAATGCAAATGGGTTGGCTTATCGATCCGGAAGAAGAAACCGTATTCGTTTATCGATCGCAGCAGAGAACCGAATGTTTTGACAAAAGCGATCGCGACCTTCCCGTACCTGCATTTGCGTCCGAGTTGCGGTTAACGGTGGGGGAGTTGTTCGCTTGGCTTTCGCCGTAGCGCGATCGTCCCCCCATCGGGTATAATAACAAGTAAGAGAGAAAGTCGGCGAGGCAGTTGCGGATGTGGGAAAATCTCCCCATCTGAGGAAAGTCCGGACTCCCGAAAGACCAAACTTGCTGGGTAACGCCCAGTGCGGGCAACCGCGAGGAAAGTGCCACAGAAACATACCGCCGATGGCGCGATCGCGCACAGGTAAGGGTGCAAAGGTGCGGTAAGAGCGCACCAGCAGTATCGAGAGGTGCTGGCTCGGTAAACCCCGGTTGGGTGCAAGGACGAGGAACGACGGTTGGTCTTTTCCCGGTTCCGAAATGAGTGAGCCGCTCGAGGCGTTTGGTAACAAACGTCCCAGATAGATAACTGCCCTGGCGATCGCGTATCGTCAGAACAGAATCCGGCTTATGTCCGGCTTTCTCTCTTTTGTTTTAAATGGGTAATTTGGAAGTCGATCGCAGCAATTTTTCAAATTCAACAAAAGGCATGGGGCGAGCGATATAGTAGCCTTGGGCGACATCGCAGCCGTGACGCTTCAGAAATTCCAGTTCTTGCGCCGTTTCTACACCTTCTGCTACTGATTTTAACCGCATTTGTCGGGCCATGTCAAGCACGGCGCGGACGATCGCGGCATTTTTTTCGTTTTTATCGACGTTGCTAATAAAGGCGCGATCGATTTTGAGAACGTCGAAGGGAAACTGTTGTAAATAGCTCAAAGAGGAGTACCCGGTACCGAAGTCATCAATGGCAACTGTAAACCCGATCGTCCGCAGTGCGGATAGTTGTCGCTGCGCCCCATACATATCGCGCACCAAGCAGGTTTCGGTGAGTTCGAGTTCTAAATCGTTGGGGTTGAGATGGGCATCGCTTAAAAATTCAATGGTGCGCTGGCGCAGTTCTAAGTTATCGAATTGGCGGCTAGATAAATTCACCGCGACGCGCAAGGAATCCCATCCTTGTAAGTGCAATTGTTTCAAATGTTGGCAAGCGGTTCCCATCACCCAACTGCCTAAAGGTTCGATGGCTCCAGTTTCTTCAGCGATGGGAATAAATTGATTGGGAGGCACGAACGATCGCCCTTGGCGATACCAACGAGCCAGGGCTTCGGCGGCAACAATGTTATCCGTTTTTAAGTCAATTTGCGGCTGGTAAAAGACTTGTAACTCGTCGGAGTCTAACTCTAAGGCGCGGCGCAGATCGGATTCCATGGAGACAAAATCGACTGCACCAATATTGTAGGCGGCGGTATAGAATTCGTATTGGCTGCCGCCGCGCTGCTGGGCGCGATCGCTGGCTTTTTTCGCCTGTTTCAAGAGTTGAGATAAATCGCGATCGTCGCGAGGGTATAAGGCGATGCCAATGCTAGCGGTAAGAAAGATGGGACGATCGCCAATATTAATGGGTCGAGCGATGACTTGTAGGAGCGATCGCGCCGTTTCTGCGGCCGATCGCTTTTGGCTGACTGGGTTGCCAATAATGGTAAATTTGCTGTCGCTCGATCGCGCTACCGTGCCATTGGCGCAGTTGGTCAACCGCACGGCCACTGCTTTAATTAAAACATTTATTTCGTGGGTTGTCAAGGTTTCTTCGACGCGATCGAAGCGATCCAAACTGAGGTGGAAAACGGGAACGAATTGTGCGCTGTCACTGCTCGCCTCATCTGGGGAATTGGACTCTAACAGGGCAACAATTTCGCTAAAGCGATCTTGTAGGGCAAGATGGTTGGGTAGGTTGGTGAGACTGTCGTGATAGAGAAGATAATTTAACTGTCGTTCGGTGCGATCGAGTTGTTCTTGGACGACGTTGCGCTTCTGCAACCGAGCCTCGATCGCCTCGATCAGTTCGGCCATAGTAAACGGTTTGGTGAGGTAATCGTCTGCTCCTAATTTCATGCCTTCGCGAATGTCTTGTCGGGTCGCTTTTGCGGTCAAGAAAATAAAGGGAATACTAGCCGTTTTTAGATCGTCTGCCAGTTGAGAAAGTACGCCGTGACCGTCGAGTTGCGGCATCATTACGTCGCACAAAATCAAGTCCGGCCGCTGGGATTTCGCCAATTCTACCCCCGTTGCACCGTTGTCCGCTTCGATGGGTTCGTAGCCGGCTGCATCCAACATTTCTAGGACGTTTTCGCGCACGGCTGTTTCGTCTTCAATGAGTAAGATTCTAATCATGTTTTGTGATTGGTAAAAGGTTGCTAAGACTGGTTTAACTGCATGGAAGGGTAATTGTAAAGGTGGTTCCCTCCCCTTCTTGGCTGCAAAACTCTAGGGTTCCGCCGTGCAGATCGACGGATTTTTTGACGATCGTCAATCCCAAACCCGTCCCCTGAATGGTTCCCACATTTTGACAGCGATGGAACGATTCAAAGATGCGATCGCGATCGGATTCTGGAATGCCAATTCCGTTGTCAGCGATGGTAAAAACAAGATCGCGATCGCGATACTCCAACTCGAAACGAATTTCGCAATGTTCGGGAGAGTATTTAATGGCATTCGAGAGCAAGTTTGCAAGAATCTGGCGCAACAGCTTATCGTCTAAAATAGGAAAATCTTCCCCTTTCCAGTTGGTTTTAACCCGAAAATCAATCGTGCATTTGTTGTCATAATTCACTTGTAACTCCTCAATGAGTGCTTGGCAAAATGAAACAATATCGAGAGGTTTAGGCTGAAAGCGAACGCAGTCAGATTCGCTTTTCCCCAGGGTTAGAACATCGTCTAGCATTTGGGTCATGTGCTGGACACTGGTTGAAATACGATTGAAATGAATGTTTTTTTTCTCGTCACTCCATTTGTGAGAGTAGTTCTGAAGCAATTCAGTCGATCCCATAATCGTTGTGAGCGGCGTGCGAAATTCGTGGGATACCATAGACACGAAACGGGTTTTGAGTTCGTTGAGTTCTCGCTCTTTTTCAAGAGCCTTTTGCATCTCGCATTCGGCTTTATAGCGAGCGAGTGCAATTTCGACAGTGGTTTGCAATTCTCGTTCCTCAAAGGGTTTGACAATGTAGCCAAATGGCTGAGTTTGTTTGGCGCGATCGAGGGTATGGGTATCGGTATGCGCGGTGAGAAAAACGACGGGAAGATTGAAGCGATCGCGAATCATTTTAGCAGTATCGATGCCGTCGAGTTGGCCGCGATTGAGGATAATATCCATCAGGATTAAATTGGGTTGGATCTCGGCTGTTTTTTCTAATGCTTTTTCTCCTGAAGAAATGACTGGCGGGACGCGATATCCTAACCGTTGGAGCGTATTGCGGATATCCATACCGATAACCGCTTCATCTTCAACGACCATGACTGTAATGTTTTCCATGAGGGTAAAATCCTGAGATATAATACTGTTAAAACTGAATTGAAAATTTTGTACCCTCTCGAGTATCGAGACTCAAAACACCGTCGAGTTGCGCGGTTAAATTGCTCACCAATTGCAATCCTAAAGAGTCTACCTCCTCAATGTTGAAGTTGGCGGGTAAGCCGATACCATCATCGCTGACAGCGAGTTCTAGACCGCGATCGGCGCGCCTCAACTGGACGCGCAACCGACCTTTTTTGCCGTTGGGAAAGGCATATTTAAGCGCGTTGGAAACGAGCTCTGTCACGATCAGACCGCAGGGAATCGCCGTATCGATATCTAGAGGAATGCGATCGCACTCAAGTTTTAACTCGACGCGATCGCCTCGATAAGAACTGAACAAGTTTAGGGCCAAGTTCTCCAAATATTCAGCCGCATCGATACTGGTTAAATCGTCAGTACGGTACAGTTTTTCGTGAATGAGAGCCATCGATCGCACTCGGTTGTAACAATCTTGAAACAGCATCACGGCGCGATCGTCGTCAATATATCCCGATTGCAGTTTCAGCAAGCTCGAAACAATTTGCAAGTTGTTTTTCACTCGGTGGTGAATCTCTTTGAGCAAGACTTCTTTTTCTCGCAGTGACTCCACCAGTTGTCCTTCCACTTGTTTGCGATCGCTGATATCGACCCAATAACCAATAATCTCTAAAGGTTGACCCGATTTATCGCGCACTAATTTCAGTTGGTCGTAAATCCAACAGTAGGTTCCATCTTGTTTGCGAAAGCGATATTCGTGGCTGTAGGTTCCGCGATCGAATAACGGTTCTAAGCCAACAGTTTGGATGCGCCGCGCATCCTCTGGGTGCAAGCAACTATACCAAAATCCCGGCGCTTTCATCTGGTCTTCCGTGTAACCTAGTAAGGTCAAAGCGTTGTGACTGACGAAGGTGGCGTGATAGTCGGGAGTCGCTTGAATACTATACAAAATTCCCGGACTCGAAGCCAACAAATATTGGAGTCGCTCTCGAACAACTTGCCGTTCGAGTTCCGTGCGGCGGGTTTCGGTAATATCATTTTGAATCCCTAAGTAATGGGTGAGTTTTCCAGCCGAGTCGTAAATGGGAGATAAACTCAGTTCGTTCCAAAACAAACTCCCATCTTTGCGATAGTTGCGAACGACAACAGTACAGCTTTCGCGATTTTTGAGTGCTTTTCGCATCACATCGAGTTCGGGTTGTTCTGTATCGTTTCCTTGCAAAAAACGACAGTTGCGACCGATGACTTCGGCGGCACTGTAGCCAGTCGTGCGCTCGAAAGCAGGATTCACAAATACCGTCGGAAAATGGGGTTGGGTGGCATCGACTAAAACAATTCCGTTGCTACTCGCAGCGATCGCGCGTTCGCTGAGGCGCAATGCTTCGAGTAATTGTGCTTGCGCCAAAGCAATTCCCACTTGATTGGCGAGGGGTTGTAGGAGTTCGATTTCAAATTCCGTCCACTGTCGCGGACTTCGACATTGGTGAGCGATAATAAATCCCCATAAATCGTGGTTTTGTAAAATGGGAACGACTAATTTAGCGCGCACGCACCATCCATCGAGAAATTCGACCAAGCAGGGAGTTACATCTGCATAGGATTTGTAGGTATCGTCGATCGCCTTAACTTTTCCCGTGCGATATAACTGCTGGTATTCGGGGGGAAACGTTTCTGGAGGGAAACAAATATCGAGGATTTTCGGCCATCCCGGCAGCACTTCTTCGGAAATGGTACAACCTGTGCCGTCGGGGAAGACTTGGTAAACGATGGCGCGATCGCACTGCAACATTTTTCGCACTTCCGAAACGGTGGTCTGCAAAATCTCATCGAGGTGCAGGGATTGACGAATTTTTAAGGCAATGTTGGCAAACAAACGCGCTTTTTCGTTTTGCCATTGCAAGTGTCGTTCGGTAGTATCGCGATCGAAGGCAGCAGCCAAAACATTGGCCGCACTTTGTAAAAAGTGAACGTCGTCGTTGTTGTAGCGGTGGGTACGATCGCTGTAAACTGCGAGTTCTCCCCAGCCGTTAGTCTGACCGCAAATACCAACGCTCAAACCGCGATGGCAGTTATCTCGGTAAGGTTGAGGATCGACAGAAAGAGTCTCTATTTTTAATTCGTAACCGTTGGCGGGTTCGTTGGCTAAAATAGCGTAGTTTCCAGTTTCATCGCGCACGGCTAGAGTTAAAAAGGCAGTCCTTTCGGCATCGGTTTCGAGGATTTTACAGTATTCGACTTTCAACCCTCGGGCCAC